>NZ_JAUTYR010000021.1:0-80453 GCF_041946035.1 Pseudomonas sp. AMR01 | reverse complement strand
GTTGTTTGGTCATCAGACACCTCTATCTGGCGAGCATTCTCGCCTAAATGGGTGTCCGGTTTCATTAGACCACTACACTCAGGTGAAGCGGTGCGTGATGGCATGGGCTTCTGTGAGGGCCATAAATGAGCCGGATACTCCATATCTAAAGGGTCGGGCTCAATGGTCCTCACAAAAGCCCACAAGATCCTCTTAACGGGGACCCTATGGGATGTAGCGGGTGGAGCTTAGGCCGTAGTCAATTCAATCTCAGTGATCAGCGGCATGGCTACCAACTCGGTTTGCAGCTTGTCCGAACCTGGGGCGCTCAGCTTCAGCTTGACCATGGCGTTAGCCACTACGTCAGCAATGGCCGAGACCTCAATGTCGTACCCTTGAAGCGAAGCGTTACGGGAAGTGTGGATGTTCCAAATATCACCGTCACGGTCTTCACGGAAGCTCAGGCACGAGTAACCGTTAGGGATGCAAAGGATTTTGTTAGGGCCACGGTGGAACTGGATACCAGCACCAATCAGCTCGTCGATAGACTCCAGGCCAGCACGTTGTGCAGCACGGTCAAGGATCGGGCTCAGGGCCACAGGGACCATAAAAGTGAAGTGGCTCAGGCTCAGGCCGAAACCGGTGTCGATGTTTGCGGCCAGGATGTCGATCAGGTCCTCAGCTTGCTCACGGGCAGCACCAGACGGCGCCTTGGCTTTGACCTTACGGAGACCCGCAGATGTGCCAATGACATTGGCTACGGTGGTGTTGCACGCGATCATCATGTCACCCAAGAACTGAACAGCGGTCTGTTCCAGGGAGGCAGCCGTAAAGCCAGCCATGACGTGGTGATCAAGGATCGTGAAGCGGTGACTGAACAGGGCAGCCTTAGGGCACGGCTCGGTGAATACCAAGTCGCCAGCAATGGCCTTGCCTTCAGTGATCAAGGAACCGTCAACGATAGAGGTACGTGGGTCGAAGGTGACCGAGCGATTAGAGGCCAACACGATCTGTTGACTGGTAGCGTCAGTACCCTTAGGCCGGAACTCACACGAGATAGCCTCGTCAGTAGCTACGCGCCACTCATCGCTATTCAGGTAGCCGCCCAGGCTGTTAGCGAACAAGGCCACATAGGTAGCAGCGGACGGGGCGGCAGCGCCTTTTGCAGCGGTCACAGCGTCATTGCTGAAATGGGCAATGGTCGAGTCTTCGACGACAGTTTCAATGTGCACACGGTTCGGTTGAACGTGGCGGTCAGTGCCGTGGCGGTGATCGGTGCCGGTTGGCTGTGCATCGGTGTAGGCGTAGTTGTTCGACATGTGGGAGTCTCCTTAAAGAATTCGGTAGGGTTCCTCAATGGGTCCAGGTGGTGGGCCTCATCGGATTGCATCAGGCGGTGGCGACTTTAGGGACCCCTTAGGTCCACTCATCATCCATGCCTTGAAGGGCATATGGCACAGATGACCCGTGCGAGCGGACCCGTGCGAACTGGGCATGGCGCTCGGCGTCACGGGCTTGGCGCTCGGCTCGGCGTTCAGCAATCTTTACCGGGTCGATAGCGGCGGCCATTTGCTGGGAGCGCTCAGCGAACCACTTAGCATCGGCTTCACGCTTGTCCTGTTCACGCTTGAGGGAAGCGCGCAGCGAGTGAGCCTTACGGGTCTCGGTTGGATAGCCCCGGGTGGACAGGCCAGCGGCCTCAAATTGGTCAACGATGTTCAGCATTTTGTCGATGTTCTTGTGGCACACGGCAAACATGCCAGCCAGCAAAGCGCCTTCAGCATAAAAGCGGTGGACGGTCTGACCCTGGATAACGAAGTGATCGGGGTCAGGCAGTTTTTGAATGTCGAGGTGCATGGATTGGTTCTCCTTTGAGGATTCAGGTGGTGGTCTTTAGCAGTCCCCTTGGGCGGGCTGTCAGCGAATCAATAGGCTGAACTTACGCCGGGTCAGTCAGGCTCTTTAAGGCGTCCTGTGTGATGGCCTGCGGTGGGGAGGGTTGGACGTAATGAACCTACGTGGTTCTGTCCTGCTATATGTGGGGGTTATTAGGTTCGAGTAAGTCAGCTTCAGGGCTGAGAGCGTATCGGGGTCTTAGAGAGTTCCAACACGGGCAGCGTTAGCGACAACGCCAGGGGAGCGACTTAGTGCGCCCAACATCAGGATCAGGGCCGGGGCCAAGTGCAGGCACTCATAACGAGCCTTGACGGCGTTCCGGTAATAGTCGTGGCGTGCGATCACAAGGTCAGTGAACGCAGCGTGTGGTGCTTTAAGGGTCCACTTTGAACCGCCCAGGTGAGGTTCAACGGTGACCAGACCAGCATCAGCCAGCTCAGCCAAAAGGGCCTCAGCTCGTGCCTTGAGGACGCGGTGGGTTGCGCCCAGAGATTCAGCCAGGACGTTGGAAGGTTTCAGGGTAGCGGTCATAAGGATTCTCCTTTGAGAGTTCAGTGGGCGCCCTTACGAGCGCTTAGCGTGGTTCGGGTCGGCATACATCAAGGTGCCTTTGGTCAAGGGGATGCGTAGGTGGGCACACAGGGGTCCTGCAAGGTTGACTCCAGACTCAGCCAGGGCGACCCATCGTTCATAGGTGCGCTGTCCGAGGTTCTTACGGATGTCTTCCAGCAGCGTCGGGGTGTCATAAATTACTTCACGGGCCACGGGGTCCCAGGCACGGAAAGGACTGTTGCGGTTGTTGTATCGAATGCGGGTATCAATCAGGCCCAGTCGGGTGTGAGGTGGGAACAGCTCGTTCAAGGCGTCCAGCTCATGCGGGAGGATGTCGGTCACGGTAGGGCGGTCCTCCTTTGAGGGCGTCAAGAAAGGGTCTGCAAGTTCATCACGGCCACTCAGGCGCTCAATGATGTCCTCAACGTTGAGGCGGACCCGTGGGGCACCACTGGCGCGGTAAGTCACAGTCAGGCTATTGGCCCGTGGCTCGCCCTTGATGGGTAGACCAGTTCGGACACTTCGCAGGCCAGTAGGGCTATCGGGGTCGATACTCCACAGGGACTGGCAGACCTCCAGGGAAGGCAAGCCGGGATACTCAAGGGAGTCCTCAGAGGCTGCCAAGTGTTGGCGTTGCTCAAGGATGAAGCGGATACGGTCCAGGCCACGGGCTTTAAGGGCCTCAGAGTTGTCCTGAATGGTGTCTGCATAGTGGGCCATCAGTCGCGTGGTGTCCTGGCACAGACCAAGCTGTCCGAGGTTCATACCGGCCACGACATGGAAAACAGAGGGGAAGTCGCTGAAGCGCTCAAGGAGGTCCTCAAGGGGTTCAGGGTTCGCTGTGGACCATTCAAACCAAGCCTCAACGGAGAGACCAGAGGGGATCTTGCGTAGTGGTACAACGCCAGGGGAAGTCTTTAGGGCCTTGGTGGCGCTATCAATTGAATGCGGTTGTTCTTTGGTGGCGATGGATTCCTGTGTGGTGGTCATGGTGGGTGTCCTTGTGTTGGGGTCGATCAGTCGTCAGCTCATGGGCTTCCTATCGAAAGTGGTGGTTGTGGTCCTAAAAATTTCTGTGGAATTTCAGGCAATTTCCTTAACTGAGGGGATCAGGCTTGACCCTCACGCGTGGAGTGCTTGGCAGCGTACTTACGGCGGAGGTTGCCGTTCATGCGGTTGTCTTCTGTCGAGGCGAGTCGCTCCCGGCATTCCTCAATGCTGACCCCATCAAGGGACCATTTGAGCCAGTTCTTCAGGCGGGTCTGTTGGTTCCGGCTCAGGGTGTTGACCTCGCTATGTACGTCTTGAGGATTGGGCTGGCTCATTGGCGCAACTCCAGCAGTGCAGCCGTGTAACGCTCAGGGCATACCGCCTGCACAACCTTCAAGGATTCACAACGGGTCAGCATGGAACCCTCAGGCAGCTCAGGGAGAACCTCAGCGATTGCTTCAAGGGTGTCGGCGTGGTCGAGCTTCATTACAGCGGCCAGCTTCGGGGTGGAGTCAGTACGGGCGTTTGCAAATTGAGTCATGGCGGGTCTCCTTTCGTATGGTTGGTATGGTCTGGTTATTGTGGGGGTTTTTAAGTCAGGTCTATCCTCCCTGTAGAGGTGAGGGTTTTAAACGCAAGTCTCCCAATGGGCCCATAAAAGGCCCTCGGTATTGACCATCACACCCAGCCTTCAGCAGGACCAAACACGGCCTCATCGGGCAACGCACAGTAGAAGCTGGCAACGGTCGGGCTGCCCTCACCGTCCCGCTTAATGAAGGCCTTAAGTAGGGCCGCAGTCATGGCGTTGAGACGCTCTGAGCTATGGTCCTTGAGCAGGGAGAACGACTTGAAAGGGTAGACCTGGGAGAGGCCATCGCCTGGGCTATAGCAGCCAATGACGCGACCCACGGCTGATACGCTCATGCCCACAGGTAGGAAGGTCTTACGGCCACGCTTGCCGGTGTGGCGACTATTGAGTGCGCCTGACAGTAACTCCAGGTTCCCGATCAGGTTGTTAGCTGGGTTGAGGTCAATGTGATTCACCAGCAGACCAGCCGGGATAGGGCCGTTGACCATCTCCCATATGAGGCGGTGGCATGAGACCAGCTTAGAGCCGAGCCACACTTGCCAGTAACCGTGGGTGTCACGGCGACCAGCGCGAAGGTCAGCACGGCGACCGGTGCCGGATGTCTTCCAGCTAAACCCTGAAGGACTCATAGGGTCGATGTTCAAGTGTTCCAGGGCGAAGGCTACAGGGGTGGTGTATTGGGGTTGTGCGGTCATGGTTAGGGTTCTCCTTTGAGTGTCTCCTTGAGGGTGGCCGGTGGTGTGGCCTATTGGTGTGCCGTACTGGAACCTTGATGGTCCCTAAGCGCGACTTGTGCAACCGTGGTCGGTAGACCCAGGCTCTGTAACCCTTGAGGGTCCCTGAGTGGTCTGCCTTATAAAATGGGGAAAAGGAACAGTGAGACCGATTGAGCATCAGTCCTCTTAAAGGAACCTTAGGGATAGGGATTGCTTATCAGCAAATAATCCCAATCACATAGGGTCTCAGAGAGCTTAGAGGTGGTCTCTATACACTCCATCGGTAACCATGAAGGTTGTCCGTTAGGTCTTCTTTATCTTGTGTCCGTATTAACTGGCGAACGCATCAGCTCCCAAGGCTAAGCGCAGTTGCTGCAAGGACTTCGGGCAGATAGCGCCCAGGGATTCAGGCTCAGAGGCTGTCCGTATTGAGTCCATATCGCCCATCGCCACACGCAGCCATTGAGGCCGGGACCGCATGAGGTATTGCATGGCAACGTAAAGTGCAGCCAGATACCGCCGCGCCATCCTTAAGGACGCTCCCAGGTGTTCCCCAATGGTCTCTGCGCTCAGGTCCTCAAGCGCTTCGAGGAGGTCATAGAGAACCTTGACGGGTAGCTGCTTGGTCCCGCCGTGATCCAGACGAGCAACGCCCACAAGGACATCCTCTGACCATGGCTCATAGCGGTCCTGAAAATCGAGGTGACCATAGAAAGGGTTCTCAATGATCAAGGGTACGGGCCCACGGCGGCGCACAGCAGGGACCTTAATGAGGGCCTTGAGGTAGTCCGTGGAGTCCTTCGACTCATGCGCCAGGGCAGCGGCACGGGCATTGCGCCACGCATCTTTAAGCAGCAGGTCATAAGGCTCATAGCCTCGATAATCGGTTAGCTCAGCGTGTAGGCGTTGGTAGCCTGCATAGATGTCACTTCGATAGATTTTTTGCGGGGTCATGGCGGTCCTCTTTGGCGGCGTCCTCAGTGAGGTTTTCTGTGATGGTGTGTGCTTCCTGTATATGTGAGGGTTTTAAAGCCACGTCACAGCGAAAGCCCCAGCCGTGAAGGGCCAGGGCAGCATTTGAGGCTTGACTGAGAGGTGACCAGAAAGGAAGGGATGCGACGTGGTGTGTTGTAGTGTGGTGAAACTGGTGAGGTGGTCCGGTTATTGTGGGTGGTTTTAAATTGCCGACCCTTGAGGAACTCCTTGAGCCTGTCCCTTATGACCCTGGCCGGGACCTTGCAAGCATCACCAGGGCGAGCGTATGACCCAGGCCTATCGACGACTCAACTGGGCGCCAATGCTGTTCTCTCCTTGGGGCCTCGCAGCAGCCACAGTGTCAGTGAGCACGCGCAAGCAATTTCCCTCAGTTGCCCCTTGGGCGTCGTCAAGGTCTCCCATAGCAGCCCTCAGCCACTTGGGCTCCCAGGTGTGCCACGCTGTTATCCATAGAGAACACCTCAAGAGCCTCAAGTAATTCAATAGAGAGTCTTCACGGAGAGCTACTTGGTTCCGCTTTAGTCCAGCCTTGTGCCTGTACAAGAACATCTCTCAGACCATCGGCCGTAACGGCCCTGAAAATCCAAGTGACCATAAAAGGATTCTTAATAATTTTCAGTGACTTCACCACTTCATGGCAGAAGCTCCGCCTTATTGGCATTAAGTGATTATTTCTGGCAAAGTCTTCAGCATGGGCAATCAGGCATCCGCAACTCAAGGATTGAACGATGAAGAAAGTAATACAACTAAAAGAAAAACCTGCCGGTTACTGCACGAACGCTGCGAGAGCTGGAGAGCCCGTATATATCCAGTACCGAGGAGTTTCCCTATCTTCAAGCGGCAGAGATTTCATTCGTAAGGTTGAGGCTTTCCCTAACCAGATTTTAGAAATGGCCTATACGGACTTTCAAGCTTCAACGGTTAAGCGCTTCGTTGCCATAATTCACGGCAATCTTGAGGCAGAACTGCACTTAAATGACTTTGACGTATATGCTGAAGCCCTCGTGACCAGAAGCGTTAAAGCTGGTGACGCCGTAAGAAAAAGCGACCTCCACCACTTTGACAAAATGACATTAGAAGGCATCGACTTTCCTGAAGATTGCGGCTACGTTGTGATACTAAACAATGGATGGGAGAGAATCCTGTTCTGGGATTTCGGCCCTCTATTAGAAAATGAAAACTATGCACCTATAGACTACGACGTAGGTCGCCTTATAGCTACAGGGTTCTCGGCTTCAGTTTTCCCAGAGATTTTTGACCTGAATGACGACGAGTGGAGCAAGATTATTGCTTCCGGTTGGTTCCCATTCTCTTATCTTGATTATGAACAACAACTGAACCTACTCAATTACTTAAAGCTCGACTGGGATACCCAGGAGATAGAGCAAAGCATTGACAAAAAGCTATGTGACGACAGTACTGAGTGGCTATCAAAAATAAGCAGCAACGATAAAATAAAACCACATTACGCTCTCATTGAAAAATCATTTAAATATCATCTAAACAACGATTACGACGCTTCAATACACATACTCTACCCAAGGATTGAGGCGCTTCTCCGGGAGGACTTTATCCGAGCAAATCCTAAAAAACAGGGGAGACAACAGAGTGTGCTTTCTTCTCATATATCTACCAATGTAACGAAGCATACTCATACGGTCACGAGACTACTCCCCGACAGATTCGGAGAATATCTCAACAAACACTATTTTAAAGATTTTAACGTTGAGGAAGAAACTGACTTCATCAGTAGAAACACTGTCAGCCATGGCAAAAACCCAACCTCCTCATTCACAAGGAAAGCGTCACTAATAGGCTTTTTAATTCTCGACCAAATCCATCAATACACCCACCTATCAAATACTTTTGAAATAAGAATCCAAGGTGATGAGGAAACAGCACAAGCCAATCCCGAATGACTCTGAACAGGACTCCATAGGGAAACCCTCATAGAAAAAAACAGTCAAAAATAAATACCGAAACACAGGATAATTCAAATGTTTGGTTTCTTTAAGAAAAAACCCACGCCCCCAAATGAGCAAGCCAGGGAGACACTTTCGCGCACGGCCACTATCATTGAGTTAAACCTCATACTCTGCAGATCCGTACCGAGCTACAAAGCCAAACTCAGCAGTGATTTTGTAAGAGGCTATTTTATAGGATTCTTTGATGCATCATTGCAATATTCAAAAACACCGTTAAGAGACGACGAGGAGTTTTTCACTTGCATGCTGTATGGGCATGAAGCCCTTTTAAGAAAAGACATAAGCTCCACAGTCGAATACACGCGAGCCTCAATCCACCTGCAAGGTGTAGAGGGATTCGACAAAGGACAAGCGGCAGGCGGAAGAGATTATTTTGACTTTATGAACAGAACTATCAACTCACCTGTCACTTTACTTAAAGTTTTTCACGACAATTAAAGAAATATTGCGACCTCGACGTATACTGGGTCTTGGTCGCAAACATCAGAAAAATATCTTGTAGAGTCCAAATAGACCTAAAGCCACAAACACATAAAACACTAACTGGACCCCCTTCTTGGTAACACTTTTATTTATCACCCAAAGCTCATCAAGAAAAAAATCTCTAAACTTACGTTCATCAACATCCATTGACAGTCCATATTGAGGAAGCAAGTCAACAGCATGAAAGTATTGGATTTGCGCCAACCTTGATAAATTATTATTGTTATCGTCTATTTTCAGCTCATCTTCGCAAAACATTTTCCAAGCCATAGTTCTTGCGGCTTTTTCACCATTTGAAGCTATCGAAAGTATATGTAGCTCACGACTCCTGAGCTCTTGAGCAACCTTTTCAACGCCATAAAGTTCGAGATTTCTCATTCCATTAAGACCTAATTGCATATTTTCTTTTAGCCCGTACGATTGATAACTGATCGACCGCGAAGCACGCTCCAAGCTCGGCTCAGTTACCCACTTACAGAACTGCTCAGTCCGTAGGATTCGCCCCACTTCAGTATCCAGTTAGGGCTACACTTAGTGGTCGTATCGCTCTGGGTATGAGCCACGATCCGGACGCGTCTTGCACGCAGAGGGCCACCTTGAGGTGACCTTACGGCATCTTTAAGGGAAAGCCACGCCTATATGGCTTCCACACTTATTGCGAGGTATTTAAATATCCGTTGACAGCTGCTTATTTTCCATCACGCTTTTCGATAGCGTTTCGAGCCCCTTCAGGGAGACGTAAATAAAGTGCTTCCAACGCTCGCGGCCTGGCAATCCGATCTTCCACAATTGCGTTAATTAACTCAAACAGAGATAGAGACACCTCGGCAATATCGTCTGAGGTCAACTCCCCCGGATGTACCGCGTTATTACCTACAACTCTAACCACATCAAGCGCTTGCTGGATACCTACAGGAAGTCCTTTTTCCACAAGGCTCTTTATATCCTTATCAATTGATCCTTTATTTTCGCCAAGCTCAACACACAACTTTTGAATAGAAAGTCTAAGAAGAGCCGCTGCACCTCTCGGAGACCTATTAACAATATCACGGGCTTCCTGATAATCAGCCTGTACAGATTCCGGCATATCAGGATGAGGCATTGGCGCAGCTGATCCATCAGGAATCAACATCACTCCACTGGTGAAAACTTTTTCTTCATCATCCCACTCAATCCCTTTCCAGCAACAAAGGCGATTACAGTGAGAGCAGCCTGACAAAAAAAGACCGAAACCACCAACGCCCGAGTGCATTGGGTGCCAGTGCATTTTCGCAAAGGCACCACAGTGAGAGCAGTTGAACGCTGATGATTTAAAAACTGGGGCAACGTGCTTATGCAATTACTTTATCCTTCAGTATAAGGCTTCCAGCAGCATCTAAAGGGCTGCTTACCCGTTAGGCCCGCCCACGGGAAGACTCGCACTCAGAGCCATTGCCATCCTTTCTACCTGAACAGCGCTGCCAGATCCATACAGGTCATAGCTAATAGATCCCGAAGCGTGCCCCAAGATGGACTC
Organism: Pseudomonas sp. AMR01; assembly: GCF_041946035.1. Taxonomy (NCBI): domain Bacteria; kingdom Pseudomonadati; phylum Pseudomonadota; class Gammaproteobacteria; order Pseudomonadales; family Pseudomonadaceae; genus Pseudomonas; species Pseudomonas sp. AMR01. The sequence continues at coordinate 70,751 of NZ_JAUTYR010000021.1, read as the reverse complement.
AGCGGTCCCCACAGGCACCTCAGCGGCCTTCAAGGCACCGGCCAGCGAGTGACGTAACGAGTGGAAGGTCTGGGTCCGATCAGCGTTCAACGTCAGGACCTCCCTAAGGGCCCCATTGAGCACGTTCGAGAACTGACCGGCTCCCAGTGTGAACAGCCGGGAGTCTGCCTTTCTGACGAACTCAAGGAACGCCTGAAGATTAAAACCATAAGCACCATCAGTCAGTGGCACAACGCGGAGAGCATTCTTGGTCTTGGCTGTCTTGCCATCGTTCCTGTTGATGTCGATGACCCACACGCTGCCGACCTGTTTAACGTCAGCCTTGGTCAACTGCCTGAGTTCCTCAATACGGGTCCCAGTGATCACTCCAAGGGACAACGCCCAGCGCTGCCAAGCGTCCACTGGAAGGGACTTAGCGTGAGCCATCAGGGCCTTTACCTGATCCTGAGAGAGCGCCTCACGGGAGCTGTCAGCGCCTTTCGTTGGCTTCAGACCCTTATCAAAACTCTTGTCGAGGTATCCGTTATTCACAGCCCAATCCATGACAGTTGATAGCCGGGTCAGCTGCTTCTTAACCGTCGAAGGCTTACGGTCCTCAAGGAGCTTGTCCCGAAGGTTCTTCATGTCCTCCCGTGTGTGGGTCTTCATGTCCAAGTCGCCAAGGATCGTGCCGATAGCCTCACACGATGACTTCACGTCCCGCATGGTGCTGTCCTGAATGCTGTCTTTGCGTTCCGCCATGTAGAGCCCAGAGAGAGCCTTGAATGTCAGACCTGAAAGAGCACTTACAGATAAGGGCAGGGAGAGGGCCACAGACGTGCCACAAGGTTCCCCATTGAGGTCCTTCACGATCTCGACCAGTTTCCCCGACCGGCCCCGCATACGCTCCTGAGAGGCCTCAAGGATCTCAAGGGCCTTACTGACTGCTCGTTGCTGATTGATGCTCAGGGGCAACTGTGCGGACGCCTTACGGAGCGCCAAGTGATGCTCATCGTTGATCATCTCGTAAGCGACCAGTGAACTGTCACCGTGTGCCATCGTCAGGTTGTACTCAGCGATGTCTATAAGGCGCTCACGAAGTTCATCCCAGGGCGCTTCTGGGTTGTCCAAGTGGTAAGCCTTGAGAGTCGAGAGGATGTCGTCGGAGATGGTCATTGCGGTGGCCTTGTCGGTAGTCCTGAGTGACAGCGTGAAGAAGCCCTTAACGGTTCCTTGAGGGCGAAGGCGAAGGTAATAGCGACCAGACCGGCGATAGTGGTACGGCTTGGCGAGCGCAGTTTGTAACAGGTTTGTCCCACTTGGGGAGCGGTGGTTGACGGTCATCGGCTGAAACCCCTGTATCCATTGGGTTTAGCCTCAAAGGGTCGAGTTCTACAGCAACTACAAAGTCAGCCGTGACCTGATCGAGTTGCGCAACCTGGCACAAGTGGCCGAACTGATGATCCGCTCCGCCATGGAACGCAAGGAAAGCCGGGGCCTGCATTACACCCTCGACTACCCGCAAATGCTGCCCGAGGCACGCGACACTATTCTGGTGCCAGCCACCTACGGCGGCTGAACTTGAGTCGAACGCGCAGGCGCCGGTGCACATCGGCGGCCTGCGAATCCCTTGGCACACATATCGAACGCACCCACCACTCGCCCTGCACCCGATAGCGCAGCACCACAATCAGCGGCAAGGCCAGGCTGTCTGGACGCAACTGCACGCTGTGCCAGCCACGCTCAGTGCTGAACAACTGCCAACCGTCCTCATCGCGACGCAGGCCACGAATCGATAAACGGTGGGTCAGCAGGATATGCCGCGGTAAAACCCACGCAGCGTGAGCCAGGCACAGCAGCATGCCAAGGCTTGAATACGGCAGATCAAGAAAGAGTAAGGCGCCCAGCGCAAACAGCTGGGCGAGCAGATAGGCCGCCAGCAACAGCCGAGAGGCCTGCCAGCGGCATTCGAATGCATTACTTGGGTTGAACACGGTCCAGAATGATCCGAACCATACGCTGCAGCTCAGGGTCCTCGGATTCGGCACGTTCCATGAACCAGCCGAACATGTCCTGGTCTTCGCAGGTCAACAGTCTGGCGTAGAGATCGCGGTCCACTTCATCGAGCGTCGCGTAGACCTCTCTGGTGAACGGTACCAACAACACATCCAGTTCAAGCATGCCGCGGCGGCTGTGCCAGTAGAGGCGATTGATTTCTACTTCTTCGACCATGGAGCGCTCCTCAAATAGAGCGCAAGTATACAGGCCGGACGGCACCGGAACACTCGGCTTTGGTCGCCCCATATGGAAACTATCCATTTCACGGGCGCCCCTCTATGATGCACCCATCACTTTTTTACCTGCGATGAACCATGGCTGACTCTGCTTTCTTCTGCCCCCTGTCACACGAAGGCGTTCTCGCCGTCCGCGGTTCCGACGCCGCCAAGTTCCTGCAAGGGCAACTGACCTGCAACCTCAATTACCTGAGCGACACTCAGGCCAGCCTGGGCGCGCGCTGCACGCAAAAAGGCCGCATGCAGTCGAGCTTTCGCATCGTATTGCAAGGTGACGGCGTCCTGTTGGCCATGGCCACTGAACTGCTCGAACCGCAACTGGCAGACTTGAAGAAATACGCCGTGTTCTCCAAATCCAAACTCACCGACGAAAGCGCCGCCTGGGCGCGCTTTGGCCTGGCGAATGCGGATGAGGCGCTGGCCAGCCTTGGCCTGGAACTGCCTGCCGAGACCGACAGCGTCGCGCGCACCGAAACCCTGCTCGCCATTCGCGTCTCCCCTGGTCGCACCGAGCTCTGGGTACCGGCGGAGAGCGCCGACTTTGTGCGCAATCAATTGGCCGCTATGCTGAAACAAGCCGAATTGAATGAATGGCTGCTGGGCCAGATCCGCGCCGGTATCGGCCAAGTGATGCCGCAGACCCGCGAGTTGTTCATCCCACAGATGCTCAATTTGCAAGCCGTCGGCGGCGTCAGCTTCAAAAAAGGCTGCTACACCGGCCAGGAAATCGTCGCGCGCATGCAGTACCTGGGCAAGCTCAAGCGCCGTTTGTACCGCTTGAGCCTGAACGCCGACCAATTGCCCGATCCCGGCACGCCGCTGTTTGCGCCCAGCCATAACAGCGCGATCGGCGAAGTCGTCATCTCGGCAAAAGCTGACGGCGCCATTGAACTTCTGGCCGTGCTGCAAGCCGAAGCTGCCGAGAGTGGTGATGTGCACTTGGCCACCCTCGAAGGCCCCGGTTTGCATCTGCTGGAGCTGCCCTACTCACTGGACCGTGATCGAGAGATCCAGCGTTAATCGCCGTACCTTTTTTGCAGCACCTAGAGAGTATGAATGAACGAGCTGGCGGAAAAAGTCCAACAGGCTTTGGTAACGGCCATCGGTAACGATGACCTGGTTCTGCCGACATTACCGGAAGTGGCCCTGAAAATTCGTCAGGCCGCCGAAGACCCGGATATCAGCATCAGCCACTTGAGCAAAGTGATCAGTCGCGATACCGCACTGTCAGCGCGCCTGATCAAAGTGGTCAACAGCCCCCTGCTGCGTGCGACCCAGGAAGTTACCGACCTGCACACCGCTATCACTCGGCTGGGCACCAACTACAGCAGCAACCTGGCAATTGGCCTGGTGATGGAACAAATTTTCCACGCCCGCTCGGAAGCCGTCGAACTGAAAATGCGCGAAGTGTGGCGTCGCAGCCTGGAAGTCGCGGGCGTGAGTTATGCCCTGTGCCGCCGGCACAGCCGGCTCAAGCCCGATCAAGCGGCACTTGGCGGCCTGGTGCATCAGATTGGCGTACTGCCCATCCTCACGTACGCCGAAGACCATTACGAACTGCTGTCCGACCCGGTCAGCCTCGACCATGTGATCGACAGCATTCATCCAGCGCTGGGGGACAAACTGTTGGGGGGCTGGGATTTTCCGGAAATGCTGGCGAAACTGCCGGGGCAATACCTGGACCTGGAACGCGATTCCCCACGCCTGGACTACATCGACATCGTGCAAGTGGCGGTGCTGTATTGCCACCGCGGCACCGATCATCCGCTGGCTCACGTAGCCCTTGCGGACCTGCCGGCAATCAAGAAACTGCGAGTCGACCCCAGCAGCGAAACCCTTCGCGCAGAGCTGGATGAAGCGCGCTCAATGTTTTACTGATCAACCCGCGATAAAACTCACCCGCACCTTCAACCCTGCCAACTCGCCATCGTGCAGGCTGATTTGCGCCAGATGCGCGCGGCAGATTTCCCCGACGATCGCCAGCCCCAGCCCCGAACCCATGCCTTGCTGGCTCCGGCGATAGAAACGTTCAAACACCCGGTCCCGCTCATCCAGCGGGATACCCGGGCCATCGTCTTCAACTTCAAGAACGGCTGGCGCCGTGACGCGCAGAATTACATTGCCGCCCGGCGGCGTGTGGGCCAACGCGTTATCCACCAGGTTACTCAGCAGCTCGTTCAACAGAGTCGGCTCGCCGCGCAACCACACCGGTTCATCCGCTTCCAGCGCCAGGGCGACGCCACGCGCGTGGGCCAGCGGCGCCATGGCCATGCCCAGCTCACGGGCCAATTGGCTGAGGTCGAGTAACTGCGCGCCGCCTTCAGCGATGGCCCGGGCGCCGTTTTCGATGCGCGCCAGCGACAGCAGTTGATTCGCCAAATGGGTCAGCCGGTCGGTGCCTTGAGCGGCGGTTTCCAGCGTGCTGCGCCAGGTAACCGGGTCTTCGGCACGCAGGCCCAGTTCCAGTCGCGCCTTGAGCGCCGCCAGCGGAGTACGCAGTTCGTGGGCGGCATCGGCAATAAACTGCGCCTGACGCTCAAACTGGCCGCGCAGACGCTCGGTGAAGTGGTTGAGCGAACGCACCAGAGGGCCAAACTCATCTTGCACCTCGACCAGCGGCAGCGGCCGCAGGTCGTCGGGCTGGCGCTCTTCCACCGCCGTGCGCAGGCGCTCCAGCGGACGCAACGCAGCGCTCACGGCAAACCACACCAGCAGCAACGCGCCGATGGCCAGCATGCCAAGGCGCAGCAAGGTGTCGGCCATGAGGCTACGGGCCATGCTCTCGCGCGCTTCGTCGGTTTCCGCGACGCGAATCTCCGCCATGCCGTTCATATTCGGCTCGGAAACCGCCTTGAGCAGGCTGACCACGCGCACATTCTGGCCCTGATACGTGGCGTTATAGAACCGCGCCAACGCCGGGTAATGATCGGTGCGCGGTGTACCAAGAGGCGGCCCGGGAAGGTTTTCGTAGCCAGAGATCAGCTTTTGATCAATGTCATTGACCTGGTAATAAATGCGCCCGGCGCTGTCGTAGGCAAAGGTGTCCAGGGCCACATACGGCACGTTGGCGCTCAGGGTGCCGTCCACCTGGGTCAGACCGGCGGCGATGGTGCGCGCCGAGGCCAGCAGAGTGCGATCGTAGGCGGTGTCGGCGGCTTCGCGACCGTTCCAGTAGGCGCTCATGCCGCTGGCGAGCATCAACACCACCAGCAACAGCGCCAGGTTCCACAGCAACCGCCAGCGCAGGCTGCTGGGCTTATGCATCGCGGGCTTCCAGCAAATAGCCAAGGCCACGGAAGGTCACGATGGCGATAGGCTGGCCGTCGAGCTTCTTGCGCAGGCGGTGCACATAAATTTCGATGGCGTCGGGGCTGGCTTCTTCATCCAACCCAAAAACCTGCGAGGCGAGTTGCTCCTTGCTCATCACCCGGCCCGGGCGAGCGATCAAGGCTTCCAGTACGGCCTGCTCGCGGGACGTCAGCGTCATCAGCTCGCCACCTACGGTAAAACGTCGAGTATCCAGGTCGTAGACCAGCACCCCGCAGGTTTGCTGACGCTCGCCACCCAGCACACTGCGGCGTAGCAACGCTTTTACCCGCGCCTCCAATTCAGTCAGCTCAAAGGGCTTGGCCAGGTAATCGTCAGCGCCCAGATTCAGGCCGTGAACGCGGTCCTTCACGTCACTGCGCGCGGTCAGCATCAGCACAGGCAGATTTTTCCCACGCGCCCGCAACCGCGCCAACACCTCGAAACCGTCCATGCGCGGCAAGCCCACATCGAGCACCACGGCCGCGTATTCCTCACTGCTCAAGGCCAGGTCCGCAGCTACGCCGTCGTGCAGCACGTCAACGGTCAAACCCATGCCCTTGAGCGCTTGGGCGACGCTTTCGGCAAGTTGCAGATGGTCTTCAACCAAGAGAACACGCATGGATTTTTACCTCGTTCGCGCATGGTCGACGCCACGCTTTGCCGGGCAGTTTACAGGCGCCGACTGCCCTGTGAAGCCCGAAAACATTGAAAGGCAACTGAAAGGTTAGTGAAAGCTTCGCCCTTTAGCATCCAGCGACGGTGGGCAATGCCCGCCCAGTTGCCTGATCCGCAGCGTCCGAAAAACGCCTCGAAGCGTTTTCGCCAAGAATAAGAACAATAACGGAGTACATAACGATGCTGTCGACTCAGCGCCAGGCCGCCTCGCCTGTTCGTTTCTCTCGTCTTGCCAAGACCACCTTTGCAAGTGCTACCGCCCTCTCCGGCTTTTCGCCAATGAGTCAGGCTGCCTTTTTCGAAGACATCACCCTTAACAACCGAAACAGCCGCTTCCTCAGTGGCGCCACCGGCAAGCATTTCAACTTCGGTGGCGCGGACTATAAGTTTGCCGACAAGATCACCGCCAGCTACCACTTCGCCCAACTCGATGACGTGTACCGCCAGTTCAGCCATGGCCTCAATGGCCATAAGCTCAGCGCCGGCTACCAGCGCATGTTCGGTGACAGCGCGTTCCCGTATGTGGATGGCAGCGACCCGTGCCTGGTCAACTTTGTGCAGATCAACGACTTTGCCGGCGCAACGCCACGTACCGCACCAACTATTCAGCGCGTGATGCAGATGAGGTACGCGTACTCGTCAGCTACAGCGTCGCACTGTGGTAAGTGCACTCAGGCAAGCAGCAACTCATAACAACAAAGACGGAGATAACCATGACCTTTTCACTGCGTAAACTGGCCCTCACTGCCGGCTGCATGATGTTCGCCGGCCAACTGCTGGCCGCCGACGAACCCAAGCGCCCGGAGTGCATTGCCCCCGCCTCTCCCGGCGGCGGTTTTGACCTGACCTGCAAACTGGCGCAAAGCGCGCTGGTCAACGAAAAGTTGCTGAGCAAGCCCATGCGCGTAACCTACATGCCCGGCGGCGTCGGCGCGGTGGCCTACAACGCAGTGGTCGCCCAGCGCCCGGCAGACGGCGGCACGCTGGTGGCCTGGTCCAGCGGTTCGCTGTTGAACCTGGCCCAGGGCAAGTTCGGTCGTTTCGATGAAAGCGCCGTGCGCTGGCTGGCGGCGGTCGGCACCAGCTACGGTGCTATCGCGGTGAAAAGCGATTCGCCCTACAAGAACCTCGACGATCTCGTCAAAGCCTTGAAGAAAGATCCAGGCAGCGTGGTGATTGGTTCCGGCGGCACCGTCGGCAGCCAGGACTGGATGCAAACCGCCCTGATTGCCAAGGCCGCCGGGATCAACCCGCGCGAACTGCGCTACGTGGCCCTCGAAGGCGGCGGCGAAATCGCCACTGCCTTGCTCGGTGGTCATATCCAGGTCGGCAGCACCGACATCTCCGACTCCATGCCGCACATCCTCAGCGGCGACATGCGCCTGCTGGCGGTGTTCGCCGAAGAGCGCCTGAACGAGCCGGAAATGAAGAACATTCCGACCGCCAAAGAGCAAGGCTACGACATCGTCTGGCCGGTGGTGCGCGGTTTCTACCTCGGGCCAAAAGTCAGCGATGCCGACTACGCCTGGTGGAAAGAGGCGTTCGACAAACTGCTGGCCTCCGAAGAGTTCGCCAAGCTGCGCGACCAACGCGAGCTGTTCCCGTTCGCCATGACCGGCCCGGAACTGGACACCTACGTGAAGAAACAGGTGGCTGACTACAAAGTGCTGGCCAAAGAGTTTGGCCTGATCCAGTAACTGCCCCTCTGTGGGAACGGGCTTGCCCGCGAAAAACCTCAACGATGACGCGTGCTGCCTGGATACACGCGCCGTCCTTGCGTTCTTCGTGAGCAAGCTCGCGCCTACAAGACTCCAAGGAGTTTCCTATGCTCTTACAACGCATTTTCGCCAGCGTGATGCTACTGGTCTGTGCCGGTCTCGCGCTGATGGCGTGGCCGTATCAGGCGGCGTTTTCCTACGAGCCAGTAGGACCTCGCGCCTACCCGCTGCTGATGCTCGGGCTAATGAGCCTGGGTTTGATCTACATGATCTTTCGCCCGCAACCGACCAAACACACCGAAGAAGAACCGGCGCTTGACCGCGAAACCCTGGTCAAAATCGGCATCTGCGTCGCGCTGTTGCTCGTATTCGCCGGTACTTTCGAACCTCTGGGTTTCATCCTCAGCAGCATGCTGATCGGCATTCCCATGGCGCGCCTGTATGGCGGCCGCTGGGTGCCGAGCGTGGTGATCGTCAGCCTGATGGCCATTGGTCTTTATCTGCTATTCGATAAAGCCATGGATGTACCGCTGCCCCTCGGCCTGCTCGACGTTCTGGAGAACTGACATGGATACTTTCGGCTATTTGGGCCAGGGCTTCGGCGTTGCACTGTCCCCTTACAACCTGGTGACCGCGCTGTGCGGCACCTTGATCGGCACCGTGGTCGGCCTGCTGCCGGGTCTCGGCCCGATCAACGGCGTCGCCTTGTTGATTCCCATCGCATTCGCCCTCGGCCTGCCGCCGGAGTCGGCATTGATCCTGCTGGCAGCGGTATACCTGGGCTGCGAATACGGCGGCCGTATCAGCTCGATCCTGCTGAACATTCCGGGCGAAGCCTCCACCGTAATGACCACCCTGGACGGTTACCCGATGGCCCGCAAAGGCCTGGCCGGTGTAGCCCTGTCGTTGTCGGCGTGGAGTTCGTTCATCGGCGCGTTTATCGCCACCTGCGGCATGGTGCTGTTTGCGCCGCTGCTGGCTAAATGGGCGATTGCCTTCGGCCCGGCGGAATATTTCGTACTGATGGTGTTCGCGATTGTTTGCCTTGGCGGCATGGCGGGCGATAAACCGTTGAAGACGTTTGTGGCGGCGCTGATCGGCCTGTTCCTCTCGGCGGTGGGCATCGACGCCAACAGCGGCGTTTACCGCTTTACCGGCGATAACATCCACCTCACCGACGGCATCCAGTTTGTGGTGTTGGTGCTGGGCTTGTTCTCCATCAGTGAAATCCTGTTGCTGCTGGAAAAAACCCACCGTGGCCAGGAAGCGGTAAAAGCCACCGGGCGGATGATGTTCAACTTCAAGGAAGCGTCGTCGGTGTTTGTGGTGAACATCCGCTGCGGCCTGCTCGGCTTCATCATGGGCGTGTTGCCGGGTGCCGGTGCAACCCTGGCGTCGGCCGTTGCCTACATGACCGAGAAACGCCTGGCCGGCGCCAGCGGTAAATTCGGCCAGGGCGACATGCGCGGCCTCGCCGCTCCAGAAACCGCCATTGGCGCATCCGCCTGCGGCGCCCTGGTGCCGATGCTGACCCTCGGCGTACCGGGTTCGGGCACCACGGCGGTGATGATCGGCGCGCTGTCGCTGTACAACATCACGCCTGGCCCATTGTTGTTCCAACAGCAACCGGACATTGTCTGGGGCCTGATCGCTTCGTTGTTTATCGCCAACATCATGCTGGTGATCCTCAACATCCCGATGATCCGCATCTTCACGCGCATCCTTGCCGTGCCGAACTGGGCGCTGGTGCCGGTGATCGCCATCATTACTGCGATTGGTGTGTACGCCGTTCACGCCACCACTTTCGACCTGTTCCTGATGGTCGGCATTGGCATCTTCGGTTACATCCTGCGCAAGCTGGACTTCCCGCTGTCGCCGGTGCTGCTGGGCTTTATCCTCGGCGGCTTGATGGAGCAAAACCTGCGCCGCGCGCTGTCGATCTCCAACGGTGCGCTGGAGATTCTCTGGTCGAGCCCGATCACCTTTGGTGTGTGGGTCCTGACCGCTTTGATGCTGTTGTTCCCGCTGGTACGCATCTACCGCAAACGTGCCCTGCAGCGTCGCGCCGTGGCCGATGTCTGAGGTCACCTTTAACAAGTGGTGGGGAACACCGCTGGTCGGCCTGGCCGGCGGTTACCTGGCCAGCCTTGTCGGCTGGCCTTTGCCGTATATGGTCGGCTCGTTGCTGGCGATTATCCTGGTGCGCTGCCTGACGCCGTGGCAGTTGGCCGAAATACCCGGCGGGCGCAAATGCGGCCAATGGGTGGTGGGCATCGGCATCGGCCTGCACTTCACGCCGGTGGTGATCGAGCAGGTGATGAGCCACTTCGGGTTGATCTTCTTCGGCGCGCTGGTCACCAGCCTGTCGAGCATTGTCGGCGTGTGGTTGATGCGCCGCAGCGGTGAAGACCGCGCCACCGCGTTTTTCTCCAGCATGCCGGGCGGTTCCGGCGAGATGGTCAACCTCGGCGCACGCAATGGCGCGGTGCTTAGCCGTGTCGCCGCGGGGCAGAGTTTGCGGGTGCTGGTGGTAGTGCTGTGTGTGCCGGCGATCTTCAAGTATTTGCTGGAGGGCGGCGCACCGCAGTTCCACCCCGCGCCGGTGAGCTGGATGTGGCTGGCGGTGCTGTTCCCGATGGGCGCGCTGGTCGCCTGGGGCTGGCAGCGTTTGCGTCAGCCAAACCCGTGGCTGTTCGGGCCGCTGCTGGTGAGTGCGACGGCGAGTGTTTTATGGGATTTGCACATCGGCCTGCCGGACGGCGGCAGCCAGATTGGCCAATGGTTGATCGGCAGTGGTTTGGGCTGCCACTTCAACCGTCAGTTCTTTCGTCGGGCGCCGGCGTTCATGGGCCGCACATTGGTCGGGACGGCCCTGACCATGGCGCTGGCGACATTGGCGGCGGTGGGCTTGAGTGCGCTGACGCACTTGGACTTGCGCTCATTGACCTTGGGCATGATGCCGGGCGGCATCGCTGAGATGAGCCTCACGGCAGAAACCCTGCAACTGTCGGTGCCACTGGTCACGGCAATGCAGGTGATGCGTTTGTTGTTTGTGCTGTTTCTGGCGGAGCCGTTGTTCAGGCACTGGAATCGCCAGCCCGAAAAAATTTAACGCACCGACACCGTTCAAAATGTGGGAGCAAGCCCGCTCCCACATTGCTTGTGGTGAAGCTTATAGCGGCGGCAACCGCCACTCGATCGGCGTCTCGCCATTCTGCTCAAGAAACTTGTTGGTCCGGCTGAAATGCCCACACCCCAAAAACCCGCGATATGCCGACAGCGGCGACGGGTGCACCGACGTCAGCACCAGGTGCTTGGTGGCATCCACCAGCTTCTGCTTGCCCTGGGCATGCGCGCCCCACAGCAAAAACACCAGGTGCGGCTGATGCTCGCTGACCACTTCGATCACCCGATCGGTAAAGTGCTGCCAGCCTTTGCCCGCATGGGCGTTGGCATTGGCGCGCTCGACGGTCATGGTGGTGTTAAGCATCAACACACCCTGATCGGCCCAGCTCTGCAGGCAGCCGTGGTTGGGGATGTCGATATTCAGGTCGCGCTTGAGTTCTTTGTAGATGTTCACCAACGAGGGCGGCGTCGGCACACCCGGCTGCACTGAAAAGCACAAACCGTGGGCCTGACCGGGGCCGTGATACGGGTCCTGGCCGAGAATCACCACCTTGACCTTGTCCAGCGGCGTGGAATTAAGCGCATTGAAAATCAGCGGGCCAGGCGGGTAGATCTCTTTACCGGCAGCATGTTCCTGGCGCAGAAACTCGCGCAATGCAGCCATGTAGGGCTTATCGAACTCCTCGCGCAGGGCGAGTTTCCAGCTGGGTTCGAGTTTGATACGGTCGCCTTCGGTCATGGTGGGGTCATCGCGTAAAAAAGAATGGGCGAACCCTAGGAAAGCCGACCCCGCTTGTCAATTGATCTGACACACAACCGGCACTTTCCCGCGAAGGGATCATACTGAGCCTTCACTGTCTCGATTGAGGTCACAATGAACCTGCACTTCGAAGAGCTGACCGGCAACAACGGTGCCCGCCTCGGCATCGCCAGCCTGGACGCTGAAAAGTCCCTCAACGCACTGACTCTGCCGATGATCCTGGCGCTGAGCGAACGCCTGGATGCGTGGGCCAAAGACCCGAACATCACCTGCGTGCTGCTGCGCGGCAACGGCCCCAAGGCTTTCTGCGTCGGTGGCGAAGTGCGCAGCCTGGCCAAGGCCTGCCGTGAACAGCCAGGCGTTGTGCCGCCACTGGCCGCAGAGTTTTTTGCGGCGGAATATCGCCTCGACTATCGCCTGCATACCTACCCCAAACCGCTTATCTGCTGGGGCCACGGTTATGTGCTGGGCGGCGGCATGGGCCTGCTGCAGAGCGCCGCCGTGCGCATCGTTACGCCGAGCAGCCGCCTGGCCATGCCCGAAATCAGCATCGGCCTGTACCCGGACGTGGGTGCCAGCTGGTTTCTGTCCCGCTTGCCCGGCAAGCTTGGCTTGTTCCTGGGCCTTACCGGCGCGTACATCAACGGTCGTGACGCTCTGGATTTGGGCCTGGCCGACCGCTTTCTGCGCGACGACCAGCAAGATGAGTTGATCGAAGGCCTGCTGCAGCTGAACTGGCAGGAACAAACCGCCATTCAACTCAACAGCCTGCTCAGGGCGCTGGCACAGGAAGCGGTCGACCGGCAACCCGAGGCGCAATGGCTGCCGCGCCGGGCTCGGATCGACGAATGGCTGGATGTAGGCGATGTGCGTTGTGCCTGGCGCGCCTTGAGCCTGTTACGCGACCACACCGACCCGTTATTCAGACGCGCCGGCAAGACCCTCAGCGAAGGGTGCCCGCTGACCGCGCATCTTGTGTGGGAACAGATTCACCGGGCGCGGCATTTGTCGTTGGCCGAAGTGTTCCAGATGGAATACACGTTAAGCCTCAATTGCTGCCGTCATCCGGAATTCAGCGAAGGGGTGCGTGCGCGGCTAATCGACAAAGACCAGGCACCTTATTGGCACTGGCCCGACATCAACACCGTGCCCGATAAGGTGGTGCAAGCGCACTTCAGCAAAGCGTGGGAAGGCAGGCACCCTCTGGCAGACTTGTCCGACTATTAACGGGCAAGCCCTTCAGATTTCAACGGTAAATGCACAATTATCCGGTTGGCTGTCCAGACAAACGTAAACATCCAGTTTCAATGGATCGACGGCGAGCTCCCAATGCAGGGAGCTCGTCAGCGACATGGTAGTGGGCTGACCCGGCCGGTCATATTGCAAAGCCACAATCTTGCCATTGCCCATCCGATAAACGCACCGGTCCAGAAGGCCATTTTCCCGCTCCTTGCCGTTGCTCGGTGTGAAGAGTGCGCCAATAAAACTGTTGGCGAAGTCGGGTAGATCAAACTCGCGGCTTTTCCACTGAGTTCGCCCGTTAGTGGCCTGGAAATAGCCATTTACAAATTTGATCGACGACGGATAGGGGCAACTCTCCTCTGCGTAGACTTGCGAGATACCTGCCCCCGCCAGAAAACACAGGCACGTCAGTTGACTGATCATAAAGCGCTGGTTCCATTACCTGCTGGTTCACCGGATACGCACGACGGCGCTACCGCATTGAATCCCGGCTGAAACCCTCTTGATAGCTGTCAGATCTGACAGTCCCGACGAATGGCAGGCAAAAAAAAGCGGCGCTCGAGGCGCCGCTTCACATCAAAAGCCTTCAACGATGGCCGCCGCCGCGCCCCCCGCCATGATCGCCGCCGCGACCGTGCCCCCCATTACCCCAATGTCCGCCTCCCCAGCCCTGGTTCGGATACGGCCGGTAACCGGGTCTGGGGTAGTAACGCGGCGCCTGCTGGTAATAACGCGGCGCCGAGTAGTAGCGTGGTTGCGGAGCGTAGTAGCGCGGCGGGGCGTAATAGCTGCGTCCGGACTGATAATACGTCGGGCCGCCGTAGTAGTACGCCGGTGCCGGGGCGGTATAAACCTCGGAGCGATAGTAGGTAACGCCTCCATCGTAGGGCACGCAAGCTGAAAGGGTCAGGCCAAGCAAAGCGGTGAGTAGCAGTCGTCGATACATGGCGGCCTCCTGGACCGCGGAAGAGCACCTCCAGCGACGCTGGGGAGCGGCATTCAGCTTTCACTGAATGACGAAATATCTGACATCAAAAATCGAATCTGGTGCGTTTTAGTAACAGTTCGACACATCTATCCCGAATGCAACCTTCCATTCCCAAGCAGCTGACCTGAACTGTAGAGCTATATCGTTTCAGTGCGCTGTATTGCCTGAAACTTCTTCGATCAAGATGATGTCACTATGACATCGCAACTTGAGCACGGAGGCTCGTGCGCAAGCCCCCTCATTACTTTCGCCGGATCCGTGACATGAAAATCTCTACAAAGCTGCTGCTTTCGTTTGTGCTGTGCGCGCTCGTCACCCTCGGCGTGGGGTTATTGGGTATCAAAGGGGTGGTTCGCCTCGCCACTGCACTGGATTCAACGTTTTCGAATAACCTGGTTTCAGTCAGCAACACGGCGGCCACGCTCAATGGTTTTGTTGCACACAACCGTGGCCTGTACCGGTTGCTCGACGCCAGCCATGGTGACGTGCCGCAACAAGACCGCGACCGTGTGCGCCAGGACATCGCCAACGAGCTGAAGCGCAGCCAGGCCGCCTATGCCACCTACCGCGCCACGCCCCTGGAAGATGACGAACGTGCCGCAGGCGACAAGCTTGATCAACTCTGGCCCAACTACATCAGCAGTTCCGAGCAAATTATCGGGCTGATGGACGCCGGCAAGGCTGATCAAGCCCGCGCACAGCTCAACACCAGCAACAACGAACTCTTCAGGCAGGCGCGTGAACTGATCCGAGTGATGGTTGACTCCAACAACCGTCAAATCAAAGAGGGCGCAGAATCTGCCGACGCGCTGCGCAGCAGTGCATTGACGTGGATGATCAGCGGTATTGTGCTGGCCTTCATCCTCGCCTTCACCATTGGTGTACTGATCACCCGCCTGATCACCCGCCCCATCGCGCAAGCAGTCGAAAGTGCCCAGCGCATTGCCAAGGGTGACCTCACTCAAGCCATCGTGACTGAACGCACCGACGAAGCCGGGCAACTGTTGCTGGCACTGGCCGATATGCAGGGAGGCTTGAAGAGCACCCTGGTGGAAATCGCCAATGCCTCCGATCAGCTCGCCTCGGCAGCCGAAGAGTTGAGCGCGGTCACCGATGAAAGCACCCGTGGCCTGACCCGTCAGAATGATGAGATTCAACAAGCCGCCACTGCCGTGAACCAAATGACGGCAGCGGTCGACGAAGTGGCAAGCAATGCCGTGTCGACGTCCCAGGCGTCGCTGCAGGCCACTACTGAAGCCGAAGACGGCCGCCAGCAGGTGGAGCAGGCAGTATCAGGCATGACTTCAATGGTGGTGGAGATCAACGATTCGACGCAATCGGTCGCGGACCTCGCCAATCAAGTGCGCGAAATCGGCAAGGTGATAGACGTAATCCGCGGCATTGCCGACCAGACCAACTTACTCGCCCTCAACGCGGCGATCGAAGCCGCCCGTGCCGGTGAGCAGGGTCGCGGTTTTGCTGTGGTCGCCGATGAAGTCCGGGCGTTGGCTCATCGCACACAGACCTCCACCGTCGACATTGAGAAAATGATCGGGGAAGTGCAAGTCGGCGCCGATGACGCGGTCGCCGCCATGAATAAAAGCCTGACCTGGGCCAACAACACCCAAACCCTGGCGCAAAACGCCGGGTCAGCGTTGCAGCGAATCACCGCCAGCGTGTCGATGATCAACGAGCGTAACCTGGTGATCGCCTCCGCTTCCGAAGAACAGGCTCAAGTGGCACGCGAAGTCGACCGCAACCTGCTCAACATTCAGGACCTGTCGACTCAGACGGCCGCCGGCGCCCACCAGACCAACGCCTCCAGCCAGGAACTGTCACGGTTGGCGACCTCGTTCAGCAAACTGGTCAGTAAATTTCAGCTGTAAGCGCCTCATTGCAGTGCGTCGGCGCACCCGCGTGACGCACATACACCTCACCCCTTCCCTCGCGGCACCTCTGCCCGGCTGACTGGCCGGGCATCTTCCTCAGTTGGCACGACTCTCGCTTTGCCTACCCCGTGCAGGATTCATCACAGGTTCGCGGCACCACAATTTGCAATGGCTGACTAGGGTTCCGGCTCGCTTGACGCGAGTGGCTGGTCCGAGAGTTGGCGACCTCCAGTTGAGGTTACACGGCGGGATAAAAGCCCGGGAGACAAGCCACCGTTTACGGTGCCGCGTTGCTCCTGCTCGCCCATGTTCAACTGGAGAAAACCCATGCCATCACCCCGTTTACCCGCCCTGCTCGCCGCCGCCTTCGCCGCCCTGCTGAGCTTCCAGACCCAGGCCGCCCCCAAAGATCACTTTAGCGTGTGCTGGACGATCTACGCCGGCTGGATGCCGTGGGAGTACGCCGGCAGTCAGGGCATCCTCGACAAGTGGGCCAAGAAGTACGGCATCACCATCGACATGGTCCAGCTCAACGACTACGTCGAATCCATCAACCAATACACCGCCGGCCAGTTTGACGGCTGCACCATGACCAATATGGACGCCCTGACCATCCCCGCCGCCGGTGGCGTGGACAGCACCGCGCTGGTGGTCAGCGACTTTTCCAACGGCAACGACGGCGTGGTCATTAAAGGCACCGGCAAAACCGTGGCCGACCTCAAAGGCATGAACGTCAACCTGGTGGAACTCTCCGTTTCCCACTACCTGCTGGCCCGCGCGCTGGAGTCCGCCGACCTCAGCGAAAAAGACCTGAAAGTGGTCAACACCTCCGACGCCGATATCGCCGCCGCTTTCAACACCGATCAGGTGCAAGCCGTCACCACCTGGAACCCGATGCTGTCCGAGATCAAGGCCAAACCGGGCGTCAGCGAAGTGTTTGACTCAAGCAAAGTGCCCGGCGAAATCATGGACATGATGGTGGTCAACACCCAGACCCTCAAAGACAACCCGAAGCTGGGCAAAGCGCTGACCGGCGCCTGGTTTGAAGTGGTCGCCTTGATGAATGCCAAGAACGCCGCCAGCACTGATGCGCTGGAACACATGGCAAAAGCCTCCGGCACCGACCTCAAGGGGTTTCAGTCGCAACTGGACACCACCAAGCTGTTCGCCACGCCGAAGGAAGCCCTGGCCTTCGCCACCAGCGCGCAGTTGCCGGCGACCATGCGCAAGGTCGCCGAGTTCTCGTTTGAACATGGCCTGCTTGGTGAAGGCGCCAAGGACACCAGCGCCGTGGGCATGAGCTTCGCCAATGGCGTAACCAGCGGCGACACGGCCAACCTCAAGCTGCATTTCGACCCCAGCTACGTACAGATGGCCGCCGACGGCACGCTGTAAGAGGACCCCGCCATGCGCCTGATCAACCGTCACCCGGAGCGCT
Source organism: Pseudomonas sp. AMR01 (assembly GCF_041946035.1). Classification (NCBI taxonomy): domain Bacteria; kingdom Pseudomonadati; phylum Pseudomonadota; class Gammaproteobacteria; order Pseudomonadales; family Pseudomonadaceae; genus Pseudomonas; species Pseudomonas sp. AMR01. The sequence goes on along the minus strand of NZ_JAUTYR010000021.1, from coordinate 53,333 downwards.
CCAGCCGCCTGCTGTTGGTGTTGCTGCCGTTCGCGTTGCTGCTGTTCGCCTACTTCGTGGGCTCGGCCGAGCGCTTGGCGCAAAACCCCAACGACAAGCTGCTGCCAAGCGCCGTGCAAATGGGCGACGCGGTAAAACGCCTGGCGTTCAGCGCCGATGCACGTACCGGTGAATACGTGCTGTGGCAAGACAGCGCGTCGAGCCTGCGCCGCCTCGCAATCGGCTTAGGGATAAGCGCCCTCGCGGGTCTGTGCCTGGGTATCGCCGCCGGAACTTTGCCGCTGTTTGGCGCGCCGTTGTCGCCGTTGCTCACCGTGCTGTCGATGGTGCCGCCGCTGGCGATCCTGCCGATTCTGTTCATCGTGTTCGGGCTTGGGGAATTGTCCAAGGTGATGCTGATCGTCATCGGCATCACCCCGGCGCTGGCACGAGACCTGGAACAGCGCGCGCGGGAAATCCCCGTGGAGTTGCTGGTGAAAGCGCAGACCCTCGGCGCTTCCACCTGGACGCTGATGCTGCGCGTGGTACTCCCGCAATTGTTGCCGCGCCTGCTGATTTCGCTGCGGCTGATGCTCGGCTCGGCGTGGTTGTTTCTGATCGCCGCCGAAGCCATCGCCTCCACCGACGGGTTGGGCTACCGGATCTTCCTGGTGCGCCGCTACCTGGCAATGGATGTGATTTTGCCCTACGTGGTGTGGATCACCCTGCTCGCCTGGCTGATGGACTGGGGCCTCAAGGCCCTGACCCGGCGCGCGTTTCCCTGGTACGAAGGAGCGCGGGCATGAGCTTTATCAGCGTCAACAATGTGTGGCAGCGCTACGGCGACCAAGTGGTGCTGGAAGGCCTCAACCTGCAGGTTGCCGAGGGTGAGTTTTGCACCCTGGTCGGCACCTCGGGCTGCGGCAAGTCCACGTTTCTGCGCCTGCTGCTGGGCCAGGAAACCGCGAGCAAAGGCCAGATCCTGCTCGACGGCCAACCGCTGGCCGCCGAGCCGGATGCCAGCCGTGGTGTGGTGTTCCAGCGGTATTCGGTGTTCCCGCATTTGAGCGTGCTGGACAACGTCGCCCTGGGCATCGAACTGCCGCGCTCACGCCTGCTCGGGCGGCTGTTCGGCAAGGCGAAAAAAGACGCACGGGAACAGGCCGCCGCACTGCTGCAAAAAGTCGGCCTCGGCCATGCCCTGGACAAGTACCCGGCGCAGCTTTCGGGCGGCATGCAACAACGGCTGGCCATCGCCCAGGCACTGATCATGAAACCCCGCGTATTGCTGCTGGACGAACCCTTCGGCGCCCTCGACCCGGGCATTCGCAAAGACATGCACCAGTTGCTGCTGGAACTGTGGCGCGAAACCCGGCTGACCGTGTTCATGGTCACCCATGACCTCAGCGAAGGCTTCAGCCTCGGCACGCGCCTGCTGGTGTTCGACAAGGTCCGCGTCGACCCCCACGCGCCCGGCGCGTATGGCGCCCGCATCACCTACGACATCCCTTTGAACAGCGAGCGCCGCAAAGCGCTCGCCGCCGAACCTGGAGCGACTTCCACATGACCGATTCCACGCAACTGTTCCCACCGTTCGCCGAGGAAATGCTCCCCGGCGGCGGCCACCGTTCTTTCGTGCTCAAGCGCGGCCAATTGCTGCGCCTCACCGACCTGCGTGGCGGTGCCAATGTCAGCCTGACGTTGCTCAACGCCAACGAAAAAACCGAGCGCCTGAACCTACCCGACAGCCTCAAATGCCAACACACCGCCAAGCTCACCACGGGCCATTGCCTGTATTCGGACATGGGCCGCGTGCTCGCTGCGATCACGGCCGACACCTGCGGCTGGAGTGACAGCATCGGCGGCGTGTTATGTGCCACCGAAGTGGCCGAAAAATACGGCCAGGGGCGCTATCAAGAGCTGCGCAACGGTTTTTATCGCAACGGCACCGACAACCTGTTGGTGGAGTTGGGCAAGTGGGGGCTGGGGCTGTCCGACCTGCTGATGACCCTCAACCTGTTCAGCCGCGTCAGCGTCGACCAAGACGGCACCTTGCACTTTGTGCCGGGCAATTCCAAAGCCGGTGACTACATCGAACTGTATGCGCCGATGGACACGCTGGTGGTGCTCACCGCCCTGCAACACCCGATGGACCCCAACCCCGACTACGCACCACAACCGCTGAAACTCAGCCTGATGAACGCCGACAAAAGCGTCGCCGAACACTGCCGCACCTCGCGCCCGGAAAACGAGCGCGGCTTTATCAATACCGACCGTTTGTTCGCCTGAGGAGCTGCCATGTCCATCGCACTGAAACAACCTGACGCAGCGGTGTACCGCGCGACCATTCCCGCCGGCGAGCCGTGGCTGATGGAGGTCAAGGCCGGCCAGACCCTGCGCATCCTCGACCTTGAGGGTAACCAGGCCGTCGACACGCTGTTCTACAGCCTCAAAAACCCGCGCGAGCGCTATGACGTGCAACGCACTTTGCGCCGGCAAAACAGCGTCTACCTGAGCACCGGCAGCGTGCTGTATTCCAACCTCGGCCAGCCGATGCTGACCATCGTCGCCGACACCTGCGGGCGCCACGACACCCTCGGCGGCGCCTGCGCCCAAGAGAGCAACACCGTGCGTTACGCCCTGGAAAAACGCTACATGCACAGCTGCCGCGACAACTACCTGCGCGCCTGCGCCCACGACGGGCGGCTGGGTAAAGGCGACATCGGGCCGAACATCAATTTCTTCATGAATGTGCCGGTAACGGCTGACGGCGAGCTGACGTTTGAAGACGGTATTTCCGCCCCTGGCAAGTACGTCGACCTGCGCGCGGAGATGGACGTGATCGTACTGATTTCCAACTGCCCGCAACTGAACAACCCCTGCAACGCCTACAACCCGACCCCTGCGGAGTTACTGGTATGGAACTGAAGCTCAAGCGCCTGCGCATTTGGCTTTTCACCCTGTGCCAATCCCGCGCCGGGCAGTGCCTGCGAAAACAATGAAGGTCCAAATGTGGGAGCGGGCTTGCTCGCGAAGGCGGTGTATCAGTGACAGATGCACGTGCTGAACCACCGCATTCGCGAGCAAGCCCGCTCCCACATTTGGATCTCCATTGCTTTCAGGAATGTGCGCTGCGGACGACCGTAGCGCCTACCCCACTTTGCGGGACGGCCCGCAGGGTTTTGCCATGTTCGAAAAACTCTTGATCGCCAACCGTGGCGCTATCGCCTGTCGCATCCTGCGCACCTTGCGCGAACTGCAGGTCAAAGGCGTCGCGGTGTACGCCGAGGCGGATGCTGCCAGCCTGCATATCCGCCAAGCCGACGAAGCCTACAGCCTCGGCGAAGGCGCGGCGGCGGGCACTTATCTGGCGGTGGAAAAAATTCTCGCCACGGCCAAGGCGTGTGGCGCCAAAGCAATTCATCCCGGCTACGGTTTTCTCTCGGAAAACGCAGCGTTCGCACAAGCCTGTGAAGACGCGGGCATTGCCTTCGTCGGCCCTACGCCGCAACAGTTGCGCGTCTTCGGTCTCAAGCACACCGCGCGCGCATTGGCCAAAAAGCATCAGGTCCCGCTGCTGGAAGGTACCGAGCTACTCGACAGCCTCGATGCAGCGCTTTCGGCCGCTGACAGCGTGGGCTATCCGGTGATGCTGAAAAGCACTGCTGGCGGCGGCGGAATCGGCATGCGCGTGTGCCGCAGTGCGCTGGAGTTGAGTGAGTCCTTCGAAGCGGTCAAACGCCTGGGCCAGAACAACTTCAGCGACGCCGGTGTGTTTATCGAAAAATACATCCAGCACGCTCGCCACCTTGAAGTACAGGTGTTTGGCGACGGCGCAGGTGAGGTGATCGCCCTCGGCGTACGTGACTGCTCGGTGCAGCGACGCAACCAGAAAGTCCTCGAAGAAACCCCGGCGCCGAACCTGCCCGACGGCATGGCCGAAGCGCTGTGTTCGGCGGCGATCACCCTCGCCAAAGCCGTCAATTACCGCAGCGCCGGCACCGTGGAATTTATCTTTGACAGCGCTGACGGGCGCTTCTATTTCCTCGAAGTGAACACGCGCTTGCAGGTGGAGCACGGCGTCACCGAACAAGTCTGGGGCGTGGACCTGGTGCGCTGGATGGTGCAACTGGCCGCCGGTGAATTGCCGCCGTTGAACACGCTGGCGCTGAAACCCAACGGCCATGCCATTCAGGCGCGGCTTTACGCCGAAGACCCGGGCAAGGATTTCCAGCCAAGCCCAGGGCTGTTGACCCGCGTGGATTTCCCGGTAGCCGATGGCTTGCGTATCGACACCTGGGTTGAAGCCGGTTGCGAGATTGCGCCCTACTTCGACCCGATGATAGCCAAGCTCATCACCTGGGCGCCCACCCGCGAACAAGCGCGGCTGGACCTGCATCAAGCCCTGAGCGACAGTCAACTTTACGGCGTAGAAACCAACCGCGATTACCTGCGCCAGATTCTGCTCGCCGCACCGTTCGCCAGTGGCCGCCCCTGGACGCGTTGCCTGGAAGATCTGGTCTACACCGTCGACACCGTTGAGGTGCTCAGCGCCGGTACGCAAACCAGTGTGCAGGATTACCCTGGCCGTCTCGGCTACTGGGCCGTCGGCGTGCCGCCGTCAGGGCCGATGGACAGCCGTGCGCTGCGCCTGGGCAATCGTCTGCTGGGGAATAACGACGGCGCGGCGGCGCTGGAAATCACCATGAGCGGGCCGCTGCTGCGCTTCAATTGCGCGGCGGTTGTGACAGTCACCGGGGCGGACATTGCGTTGCTGCTGAATGACGAACCCGTGCCGATGAATACCGCCTTGCTGATTGAGCCGGGTGCCGTGCTGAGCCTCGGCACTATCGCCGGGGCCGGCGCGCGCAGCTACCTGTGTGTACGCGGCGGGCTGCAAGTGCCGGACTACTTGGGCAGTAAAAGCACCTTCACCCTCGGCCAGTTTGGCGGGCATGGCGGACGGGCCTTGCGCGCCGGGGATGTGTTGCACCTGACGTCCTTGGTGGACGCCGACGCCGGGCAGCAACTGATCCCGCAACCGCTGGCCCAGGTGCGCACACTGCGCGTGATTTACGGCCCCCATGGCGCACCGGAATACTTCAAGCCCGAGTACATCGACACCTTCTTTGCCACCCAATGGGAAGTGCACTTCAACTCCAGCCGCACCGGCGTGCGGTTGATCGGACCGAAGCCGTTATGGGCGCGTACGGATGGCGGTGAGGCGGGGCTGCATCCGTCGAATATTCATGACAACCCTTACGCAATCGGGGCCGTGGATTTTACCGGTGACATGCCGGTAATCCTCGGGCCGGACGGTCCGAGCCTCGGCGGGTTTGTGTGCCCGGTGACGGTGATTGAGGCCGACCTTTGGCAGCTCGGGCAACTGAAGGCGGGCGACAAAATCCGTTTTGAACCGGTTGATCTCACGACCGCCCGATCCCTTGCCCTGAAATGGGATCAATGTGGGAGCTGGCTTGCCTGCGATACGGGCAACTCGGTCCTTCAGACAGACCACATTGATGCCATCGCGGGCAAGCCCGGCTCCCACATTGATCTCCATTCACTTCAGATCGAGTCGCCTGTGGTATTGGATGTAGGCCGCGACGACACTCGTCTGGTCGCCCGCCTCGCCGGCGACACCCACCTGTTGCTGGAAATCGGCGCAGCCGAACTCGACCTGGTGCTGCGCTTTCGCGGCCACGCCCTGATGCAAGCCCTCGAAGCCCGCGCCTTGCACGGCGTGATCGACCTGACGCCAGGCATTCGCTCGTTGCAAATCCACTACCAGCCTGAACAGTTGCCCCTGGCCGATCTGCTGCCGCTGATCACTCAGGAATGGTCGACCGTGTGCGCCACGCAAAACCTGCAAGTGCCCTCGCGCATCGTGCATCTGCCGCTGTCGTGGGACGACCCGGCGTGCCAGCTCGCCATCGAAAAATACATGACCACCGTGCGTAAGGATGCGCCCTGGTGCCCGAGCAACCTGGAATTCATTCGCCGCATCAACGACCTGGCAAACCTCGACGAAGTGCGCCACACGGTGTTCGACGCCAGCTACCTGGTGATGGGCCTGGGCGACGTGTACCTCGGCGCACCGGTCGCCACGCCGCTGGACCCACGCCACCGTTTGGTCACCACCAAATACAACCCGGCGCGCACCTGGACTGCCGAAAACTCGGTGGGCATCGGCGGCGCCTACCTGTGCGTGTATGGCATGGAAGGCCCCGGCGGCTACCAGTTCGTGGGGCGCACGTTGCAGATGTGGAACCGCTACCGGGAAGTCGCGGCGTTTGATGGCAAGCCGTGGTTGCTGCGGTTTTTCGACCAGATCCGGTTCTATCCGGTGAGCGCCGATGAATTGGTAAAAATACGGCGCGACTTCCCGCTCGGGCGCTTTGAATTGAGCATCGAACACAGCCAGCTGAACCTGGCGGATTATCAGGATTTTCTGGCTCGGGAAGCCTCAAGCATCGGCGCGTTTCGCGAGCATCAGCAGCAGGCTTTCAATGCCGAGCGCGAACGCTGGATTGCAAGCGGTCAGGCGCACTTCGACAGTGAAGAGCAGGCGGCGCCGCAGAGTGAAGACACGCCCTTGGGCGCCAACGAATGCAGCATCGACAGCCCCATCGCCGGCAACCTTTGGCAGGTGCAGGTTGCCGCTGGCCAGCGGGTTGAACCCGGTGATGTGCTGGTGATTCTGGAGTCCATGAAAATGGAAATTCCTGTTGTAGCGCCGTTCGCCGGCACCGTGCGCGAAATCCCCGTGCAACCCGGCAGCGGCATTGGCGCCGGGCAACGGGTAATGGTGCTGGAACGTGACTGACTTTTCTCTTTTGACAGGCGGACAAGCCATGAATCTGCAACTGGACACCCTGCGCAATGCCTACCTCAGCGGCGACACCACGCCACGTACGTTGCTACTGGAGCTGCGTGAAAAAGCCGCGCAGTTGAACCCCGACTATCACCTGTTTATCCACTTGCTGAGCGTGGCGGAACTGGAGCCCTATCTGGTTGCACTGGAAGGTCGCGATCCTTCGCAATTGCCGTTGTTCGGCGTGCCATTTGCGATCAAGGACAACATCGATTTGGCCGGTATTCCCACCACAGCGGCCTGCCCGGCATTTGCCTATGTGCCAGAGCGCAGCGCGACGATAGTCGAGCAGCTGATCGCGCTGGGCGCGGTGCCGCTGGGCAAGACCAATCTCGACCAGTTCGCAACTGGCCTTAACGGCAGCCGCTCGCCGTATGGCGCGTGCCCCAACAGCGTGTTGTCGGATTACCCGTCCGGTGGTTCCAGTGCAGGGTCGTCGCTGGCAGTCGCGCTCGGCGTGGCCAGCTTCGCCTTGGGCACCGATACGGCCGGCTCCGGGCGCGTGCCGGCGGCGCTGAATAATCTGGTGGGGCTCAAAGCGAGCAAAGGGCTGATCTCCACGGCCGGCGTAGTGCCGGCGTGCCGTACGCAGGATTGCGTCACGACGTTTACCCGAACGGCGCGGGAAGCCAGCCAGTTACTCGCGCTGACCGCCAAACTTGACCCGCTGGACGCCTACAGCCGCCAGAATCCGGCGTGGAATGACGCGTCGGCGTTTGGCACGCCGAGGCCGTTTCGCTTTGGCGTGCCGCGTCAGGAGGATCTGGAATACTTCGGCTGCGAACAAGGCCCAGAGCTGTTTCAACAGGCCATCGACCGCATGATCGCCCTGGGCGGCGAACCGGTCGAGTTTGACCTGTCGCCTTTTCTTGAGGCCGCGCGCCTGCTTTACGAAGGACCGTGGGTGGCCGAGCGCTACAGCGTCGCCGGTGAATTGATGGAGCGCGACTCCGACGCCGTGCTGCCGGTGATTCGCGCGGTGTTGGCCAAGGCGCCGGCGGTCACCGGCGTCGACACCTTCCGGGCGCAGTACCGTCTGCAAGCGTTGAAAGCGCAATGCGATGTTCTGTTGGAAGGTCTCGATTGCGTGCTGACGCCGACCATTGGCCGCCCGGTGACGCTGGAAGAACTGCGCGCCGAACCGGTGCTGCGCAATGCCGAATTGGGCTACTACACCAACTTCATGAACCTGCTGGATTACGCCGCCGTCGCGGTGCCCAGTGGCTTTATGCACAACGGCTTGCCGTGGGGCGTGACGCTGTTCGGCCGCACGTTTACCGATCAATACCTGCTCGGCGTGGCGGATGCCTTGCAGCGTCAGCAGGATGGAACGCTGGTTGCCACCTCTGGCATCGCCAGCCATGACGGCACGAAGCTGGTGGTGTGTGGCGCGCACTTGCAGGGGTTGGCGCTTAACGGCCAGTTGCTACGCCGTGGCGCACGCTTGCTGGAACGCACCCACAGCTCGCCGGATTATCAACTGTTCGCGCTCGCAGGCGGGCCGCCGTATCGTCCGGGCATGCTGCGCGTCAGTGAAGGCGGCGTGGCCATCGAAGTGGAAGTGTGGGAATTGCCGAGCCGCGAACTGGGCTCGTTTCTGGCCGGCATACCCGCACCATTGGGCCTTGGCAAAGTGCAACTGGCGGATGGGCGCTGGGAAACCGGGTTTATCTGCGAGCCCTACGGCTTGAACGGCGCCGTGGACATCAGCCACTTCGGCGGCTGGCGCGGCTACCTGCACAGCTTGCAATAGCGGGACGGCGCTGTATCGTGCAGGGAATTCCGGGGCCTTGCCCGATCAGTGCCTGAACCGACCGATGACCACGCCAACCCTCTGCCCCGCCTGTGGCGCGCGCAACGACTGCGCCCTGGCCGACCCGCGCACCGCCGACCAAGCCTGCTGGTGCTACAGCGTCACCATCGACCCGGCGGTGCTCGAAGCGCTGCCCGACGAACTGCGCAACAAAGCCTGCCTGTGCCCGCGATGCGCACAGGTGGACGCGCACCTGCGCGAGGCTGAACAGCCGTAATGCGCGTGGATCGGTTCCTCAGCAACCTGCCGCGCTTCAATCGCCAGCAAGTGCGCGTGCTGTTGGTTGAACGACGGGTGAGTGTTGACGGCGTGGCCGTCAGCGATCCACACCATGAAGTGCGCGAATTCAGCCACGTATGCGTTGACGATGAAGTGCTACAGGCGGGCAAACCGGCGCGTTATTTCATGCTGCATAAACCTGCGGGTTGCGTGAGCGCCACGACTGACCCGGTGCATCCCACCGTGCTCGATTTACTGGATGAACCGGACAAGGGCGAGCTGCACATTGCTGGCCGTCTGGATTTCAACACCACCGGGCTGATGCTGATCACCAACGACGGCCAATGGTCGCGACGCCTCACACAACCGCAGACCAAACTGCCAAAGGTTTACCTCGTGGAAACCGAGCAGCACATCGGCCCGGAATACGCGGCGACCTTCAAGACCGGCCTGTATTTCGCCTTCGAGAACCTCACGACCCAGCCCGCCGAGTTGGCGCTATTGGGCCCGACGACGGCGCGCTTGAGCATCATCGAAGGCCGCTATCACCAGGTGAAGCGCATGTTCGGGCATTTTGATAACAAGGTCATCGGCCTGCATCGCGAACGCATGGGGCCTTTGGTGCTGGATACAGCCCTGGCGCCGGGCGAGTATCGGGCGCTGACCGACGATGAAATACGACAGGTTTGACGACCGTTCAGCCGGTGATGGCAAAAAACCAGCCTGGCGCCTTGCGAGGTCGCGTATCGGCTGCTTGAATCCTTCTTGCCAGCCGGTGCATGACTGGCGAGTCGCCTATAACCTCCAAGAAACACCTTGCCCCGCCCGCGCTTGATTCACGGGCCTCTCAGGCAAACAGCCCGCCATAACAACAGCCGTCGGCCAGCCTTCATCGGACTGACATGGGCGCTCATCTTAAAGGCGTATGCCTACCTGTCATAAAGCTTGTGCAGAGTGGTCTGCGCGCACTACCCGCTTGCCAGGAGTCTTACGACATGAGGCCAGAAATCGCTGTGCTGGATATACAGGGTCAGTATCGGGTTTACACGGAGTTCTACCGCGCGGACACAGCTGAAAAGACCATCATCCTGGTCAACGGCTCGATGGCCACCACGGCATCTTTCGCCCAAACCGTCAAAAGCCTGTACCCCCAATTCAACGTGGTTTTGTACGACCAGCCCTACGCTGGCCGCTCCAAAATCCATAATCGCCATGAGCAGATGCTGACGAAGGAAGTTGAAGGCCAGATTCTCCTGGAACTCATCAACCACTTCGCCGCAGAACACGTGCTGTCGTTTTCCTGGGGCGGCGCTGCCACCCTGGTCGCCCTCGCCGACCGGCCACGCCGCGTGGAAAAGGCAGTGATCAGCTCGTTCTCACCGGTGATCAACGCACCAATGCGCGACTACCTTGAACGCGGCGTCGACTACCTCGGCAACCTCGACCGCGACCGTGTCGGGCACTTGGTCAACAGCACCCTCGGCAAACACTTGCCGTCGCTGTTCAAGCGGTTCAACTACAAGCATGTGAGCCGTCTAGCCGAACACGAATACGGGCAGATGCATTTCCACATCAGCCACGTGTTGCACAGTGATCGGCAGTGCTACATCAAGGCGGCCAGGCAGATCGACATTCCAGTGCTGTTCTTGAACGGTGAATGGGACGAGTACACCAGCGCCGAGGACGCGAAGTTGTTTGCCCAGCACCTGACCAACAGCAGCTTCAGCACCATCCAGGCCACCGGGCATTTTCTGGACATGGAGCACAAGGCCGCCTGCCGAGACAGTCGAGACGCTGTGGTTGAGTTTTTGAAACCGCAGCGCCAGGTCAGCCGGTTGAGGTATCACCACGGCAGTGAAGCCATCGCAGGCAAGCCAGCTCCCACACAAGGTTGCGCTCTGATGGATGAATGCAACCCGCACATTTTTCGAAGAAAAACTTCAAATCCCGGCGAACATCTGGTACAAAGTCAGCCGCTCTGAGCGGGTATAGTTCAATCGTAGAACAGTACCTTCCCAGGCTCGCGACGAGGGTTCTTACAGGGCACTCGTTTGTGAGCGAAAAATGTGCGAATGCGGGTATAGTTTAGTGGCAAAACGAAAGCTTCCCAAGCTTTAGTTGAGGGTTCGATTCCCTCTACCCGCTCCATCCAATCGCCCAATCCCCCCAATAAACACAGCACTTTTCAGCGTCCCTCCTGCGCAATAGTCACACCAACCTTGCTCCAATATCCAATCGCCCATCTCCAGCAAATGCCTGCTATCGATCAAATCTGCTTGTGAGTAAAGGCTGAGGCTGCACGCCCAGAAAAACTGACTGTTTTGCGCGCCTTAACTTGATGAGTGCGGATTCTTTGCTATAGCTAAAGCTTCGCGTTCTCCTGTCGAGGCAACGGAATGTCAGTCGCAAAGAAGATGAGCGTGGGGCAGCTGACCATGTTGACCGCTGTCAACATGTTAGGGTCCGGGATCGTTTTGTTGCCCACCAAACTCGCCGAAGTCGGCGCAATCTCAATCCTCTCCTGGTTGATCACAGCTACCGGTTCATTGGCCCTGGCCTACGCCTTCGCACGCTGCGGGATGCTCAGCCGTAAGACCGGTGGCATGGGCGGGTATGCCGAATACACCTTCGGCAAGTCTGGTAACTACATCACCAACTACACCTATGGCTTGTCGCTTTTGATCGCGAACGTAGCCATCAGTATTACCGCCGTTGGTTATATACAGACCCTGTTCGGTATAAAACTTGACTCCTTGCAGGTCGGGCTGGCGACCATTGCTTTGCTGTGGATTACCACGTTCGCTAACTTCGGCGGGGCAAGCATTACCGGCAAGATCGGTGCCGTGACGGTCTGGGGCGTTATCGCCCCGGTGGTGTTGGTCTCCACCATAGGCTGGTTCTGGTTCGACAGCAGCGTGTATGCCGCAGGGTGGAACCCCCACGACAAAACCTGGTTCGAAGCGGCAGGCGCTTCGGTGGCTATTACGCTATGGGCGTTTCTCGGTCTCGAATCGGCGTGCGCCAACGGCGATGCCGTGGAGAATCCAGAGAAGAATGTGCCCATCGCAGTGCTCGGCGGGACATTGGGCGCGGCTGTGATTTACATCGTGTCGACCAACGTAATCGCCGGCATCGTCGAAAACGCCGAGTTGGTTTCGTCCACCGCCCCCTTCGGCCTGGTGTTCGCCAAGATGTTCAACCCCATGATCGGCAACGTTGTCATGGGGCTGATGGTGCTGGCCTGCATCGGCTCGCTTCTGGGGTGGCAGTTCACTGTCGCTCAGGTGTTCAAGAGTTCGGCAGACACGGGTTACTTCCTGCCGATCTTCGCCAAGGCCAACAAACATGGGGTGCCGATTATCAGCATGCTGATCCTGTTGGCGATTCAAACAGCATTGGCGCTTCTAACCATCAGCCCCGACCTTGCCAAGCAGTTCGACACGCTCGTGAACCTTGCGGTGGTGACCAATCTGGTGCCGTACATCCTATCGATGGCTACGCTGATGACCTTGCAGAAGGTCTCCAACATGCCTGCGAAGAAGGCGCTGATCACCAACATCGTGGCTTACGTCGCTGCGGCGTACAGCTACTTGGCGTTGTACAGCTCAGGTGAGCAGGCGCTGATGCTTGGCGGTGTAGCGACCATCGCCGGCTATACGCTATTCGGCTTCGTTAACACCCGACTGATCAAACTGGAAGCCCTGAATAATAGCGTTCCGACCCAGACGGTCGCCGCGCAGCACATTGTTGGGGAACCCATTGCTGTGAATGACCTGCCTCTTAAAAGCATCAATCAGGCTACATTGGGGACTCAACCATGACGGAACATAGACAATTGCTCGGCATGCTGGCGCTATTGGTCAGCACACAGCCCGACAAACGCAGTGTGTTCGGGCGCGCGCTGATTCAACTGATCAGCGACGTAGAAGAACGATCCATCAATGTGCTGACGTCTGAAAGCCTGAGTGATGCCAAGTCGATCCTGAGTACAGACCCTGCGATCCAGTGTGTGCTGCTCAGTTGGGAAATGGACCAAAGCGAAGACCACCAGGCATGTATTGATCTTTTGACTGCCCTGCGCGAACGCAATACGCGCGTGCCAGTGTTTCTGATCAGTGATCGCAGCACCGCATCAAACGTGCCGCTGATTGTGATGCAGCACGCCGATGACTTCATCTGGTTGCCAGAGGACACCAGTCGATTCTTGAGTGGTCGGATCATGGCCGCCATAGAGCGCTATCGCCAGGCCGTGTTACCTCCAATGTTCGGTGCGCTGCTGAAGTTTGCCCGCAGCTACGAATATTCATGGCACACACCGGGTCATGCGGGCGGTACAGCATTCCTGAAGAGCACTGCGGGCCGCGCGTTCTATGAATTTTTTGGTGAAAACCTGCTGCGCTCCGACCTGTCGATCTCTGTCGGCGAGCTGGGCTCATTGCTCGACCACAGCGGCCCCATCGGCCAAGGCGAGCGGTATGCGGCCAAGGTGTTCGGCGCTCATCGCACGTATTACGTCACCAACGGCTCATCGATGTCGAACCGCGTGATTTTGATGGCCAGCGTGACCCGCGATCAAATCGCGCTGTGCGACCGCAACTGTCACAAATCCGCCGAGCATGCGATGACGCTGTCGGGGGCGATTCCGACGTATCTGGTGCCCACTCGCAACCGTTTCGGCATCATCGGCCCGATCCTGCCACAGACCCTGAGTCCTGAGGGTGTCAAGGCTGCCATTGCCAATAACCCACTGGTCAAAAGCCACATCGACCCTACGCCAGTGCACGCAATCGTCACCAACTCCACCTACGACGGCTTGACCTACAACGTCACCCGCGTCGAAGAGCTTCTGGGGCAGAGTGTTGATCGGCTGCATTTTGACGAAGCATGGTATGGCTACGCCAGGTTCAATCCGCTGTACAAGGATCGCTTTGCGATGCACGGCAGCCCGGCTGATCACGACGAATCCAAGCCAACGGTATTCGCTACCCAATCGACTCACAAGCTGCTGGCGGCGCTGTCCCAGGCCTCGATGATCCACGTACGTAATGGGCGCAATCCGATCCCTCACGGGCGCTTCAACGAGTCGTACATGATGCACGCATCGACCTCGCCCAACTACGCGATCATGGCCTCGTGCGATGTCAGCTCGGCGATGATGGAGGCCCCAGCGGGCAGATACTCACGACCGAATCCATTGAGGAGGCTATTGCCTTCCGGCAGGTCATTTCTCGCATGCAGAGCGACATGCTCAGCAACGATGACTGGTTCTTCTCCTGCTGGCAGCCGCCATCAGTGCCGGTCGGCGCGACCTTGATCCCCTTTCATGAAGTCGATCCGGTAAAACTCAAGACCGACCCCAATTGCTGGGTTTTACATCCAAACGAAGTGTGGCACGGCTTTGGCGATATCGAAGACGGCTACTGCATGCTCGACCCTATCAAGGTGTCGGTACTCAGCCCCGGCATGGGCGACGACGGCAACCTGCTGGATTTCGGTATTCCGGCCTGCGTGCTCAGTGCCTACTTGGGGCGGCAAGGAATCGTGGTCGAGAAAACCACCGATTTCACCATCCTGTTCCTGTTCTCGATCGGTATCACCAAGGGGAAATGGGGAACGCTGGTCAATGCATTACTGGACTTCAAGCGCGACTACGATTCCAACATCGACCTGGAGCTTTGCTTGCCAGACCTGCTGGCCGCCAACCAACAGCGTTATGCGGGAATGGGTTTGAAAGACCTGGCCGAAGAAATTTTCGCCGCCATGAAAGAAACTCGAACCACAGCAGCCATGGCCCAGGCGTTCGGTATATTGCCGAACGCCGAATTCAGCCCTGTGGAGGCGTATGAGAAGCTTGTGAGGAATGAGGTCGAGCAGGTAACTCTGGAAGAAGCAGCCGGGCGTATCGTGGCAACAGGTATTGTTCCCTACCCGCCCGGGATTCCACTGCTGATGCCAGGAGAAAATGCCGGAGCCTCTGACGGACCCTTCCTGACGTATTTAAAAGCGCTGGAAAGCTTCGACAAATCGTTCCCTGGTTTTACCCACGACACTCATGGGATCGAAAGCGACGGGGGGCACCATCGATTGCTGGTTCTGAAGTGAATTGCCGCACGCGGCACGGCGCTCTATAAACCCAGCTTAATCAAAATTGTGATCGCCACAACTTTGAACTAATCATCACGGTCATCCCCCTAAAGCTGTGCAGATAGCATCTGGCCCAGGCTGACCCTGGGTTGCCCAATTACACGCAAAGGTTTGGTGATCTATGAAGAGTGAACAAGTTGAAGGCGTAGCAGAAAAGGTTGCAGGCAAGGCACAGAGCGTCGTTGGGAAGCTGTTCGGCGACTCAAAACTGGAAGCTGAAGGTGCTGGGCGCCAAGCTGCCGGCCAGTTGACTCAAACCTATGGCGATGCACTGGACAGCGTGTCTACGTTCGTCAAAGAGAAGCCGGTCGCCGCGATTGCAATCGGTGCGGTAGCGTTGCTGGTTTTAGACCGCCTGTTCCGTCGCTGAGTCAGCAAAGAGCGGCTTACAACCGCTGCCGTAAATCAACTCTCGCACTCCCCTGGGTCGTCTATCAGAAGAGTGCGAGGGGCATAAAATCCCGTCTTGCGCTTGTTAAAAGATCACCACAGGTTGCAACAAACACTGATCGTGACGACCAGTGTCAGCAGCCCAGCCTCAAGTTAATTTGGAGCGATGGGCCCGTCGCCAGGTTCCTGGTGTGACCTTTTCCTGGCCCCGGAATGCTCGATAAAACGAGTTCGTGTCCTGATAACCCACCAGGTATGCCACCTCTTTTACCTCGATACCCCTGACATTGAGTAGCTCACGGCTAAGCTCATTTCTTGCCTCTGCCAGCAATACCCTGAACGTCTTGCCCTCGGCAGCGATCTTGCGTTGAAGCGTGCGAGGACTGAGGGCCAATTCACGGGCTACGCTCCCAATGTCTGTCCGCCCAGCCGTCATCATCAACTTTAACGTGGCTTTTACTCGTGCGCTTAAACTGGCGTGGCTTTCTATATCGTCCACTGCGCTTGCTAATGCGGGGGTCAACATCCGAAGCAATTCGGGGTTGTGCGCGGGGAATGGAAGGTCCAGATCCGTTGAGTTCAAAACCAGTCTGTCGCGCTGCGCACCAAAGCGGACAGGACAACCGAAGAATTCACCATGTTGGCTCGATGCAGGAGGCGTCCGCCGAAGGTCTACTGATACCGGTAAAATACGTTTTCCAGTGCCCCGACGTCCAACTTCCAGCAGCAGTGCAAAACTTGCTTCCACGGCTATATAAGGCTCAGGCGGTGTGCCGACAGGCCACTCGATGGTGACGATCAACTGTTCCCCCTCCTTCTTGAAGCACAACCGGTCAGGGCTGCACATTCGTTTGAAACGAGCCAGCCGTGTGAGTCCGTCGCGAAAGTCGGCAGCATAGGTGGCAGCCAGGAATGCCAACATGTGTTTAGAGGTGCTTGTCTCGGTGACCATCCTGATGCCCGACGTAGCATCGCCACTCAGTGTTTCAACCGCATCCCAGATAGCGAAGAGCTGCGATGGGCTCATGACGACAGTCTCGTCCAGGCACCAGCTTTCTGGGAGGTTCGCGTGCCGTAGCACCGCCGTAGGTTCCAGCCTCAGTTGAACAATCGCCTGCCAAAATGATTGGGGGAGTTGGCAGCCGCTGGAGAGAGCGTTCTTCGTCGTCATGTCTTCTTTGCGTCCTCCATTCTTGAACGGAAGGTAGGGGCGCCGTACCTGGCGTGGGTTGTGGGAGCAAACGCTAATGGCTGGGTTCCGTCTGGAAAAACCAGGCAAGCCTGGCGTCTCATGATGCCAGACTCAGCGGTTTGCACGGCCATTTGAATAAGAGCGTTCAGTATGAATGGCAAGAAAATACTAATGGCGCAAACCGCGAGCATTCTGGCGCGCTCTGCTGGTTTCAGCATGGGCTGACATCTTTATCCTCTGAGTTCGGGTTCCGATAATTTCAGAGAGAAGACTATGACGATCAAGTTTTACACCAACCCTAATTCGCGTGGACGGATGGTGCGCTGGATGCTTGAAGAGATTGGCTGCGCCTATGAAACGGTGGTTTTGGATTACGAGCGTTCAAGCGAGGGAGACCCGTGGGGAGGCGCAGCGCTGCAAAGGCCCACCGACGTAAATGATGAACGAAGCACGTTCTTCAGTGAGGTGAACCCTATTGGCAAGGTTCCAGCCATTGAGCACGAAGGGCGAATCATTTCCGAGAGCGCGGCAATCTGCGCCTATTTGGCGGAGGCCTTTCCTGAGGCGTTACTCTCGCCGACGAGCGAAGAGCGCGCTGATTACTATCGCTGGATGTTCTTCGCTGCAGGGCCGGTAGAACAAGCCGTGACCAATTTTCGTGCGGGGTTTACCCCGACTACCAGCCAGGAGTTCTTTCTGGGCTACGGCAGCTACGAGCGTATGGTGGATCAGCTTGAGTGGGCGGTGTCGGCCAAACCATACATCGCGGGTGATCGCTTCACTGCTGCGGATGTATACGTCGGTTCCCACGTCGGATGGGGCCTGGGCCTACAAACCCTGCCAGGCCGACAAGCGTTTGTAGATTACGCCCAAAAGTTGATTGCAAGACCTGCCTACATAAGCGCTGTAGCGAAGGACAACGAATTATTGGCTGCTCTTAAATAGTGAGTGAGAGTCGGGAAAAGTTACTTACCCGACTCAATCCTTGAAGTTGCCTTACATGCCCGGCACATCCATGTTGATCTTGCGCCAGCAGGCTTCAGAGAAGCTGTAAACCGCGAAAGCAATCAGCCCCAAAGCCATCACCATCAATATCAGCCACCCAAAGGGTAGATTCTGGAGCGCGTTTAGAGCCTCCTTCATACCGGGTGGATCCATGGCCTGATACGCGGAACCGCTGACTGCCAGCAGCAACGCAATCTCTATAAAAACAACCCCACGGGCAATCAGACCGAACCGCGACACTGGGCGGACATACCGCATCACCTCTTCGTCGGCTTCAAAATACTTCTCGAACGACGCCTTCCATCCCTTGATGATGTGAGCAATGCCCACACCAAGCGGTACGAGTGCGATCAGGTACACCAACACATTCGAATGATCCCAAGACAAGAGATGCGCTAGCCAGTCCCTGGCCTGCCCTCCGGAGTTGCCTGAGCTTTCAATACCGCTGATCAGTAGACCCAAAGCAAATAGCGCCAGCGCGCCGTTGACCATACCGCCCGCCAACAGACCGGCGCGAATTACCAAGCCTTTGGGTTCTTTGCCGTGATGATCGACATCACGCGTAGCTTGCAAGACGCGCCAGGCCGCAAATGCCAGCAGACCCGCCACCACAAGACCAACCAGAAAATAACCAAATGGCTGGCTTAGCAATGCTTCCAGGCTCTTGTGGCTGTCCTTGGGTTTTGTCGAATCCTGCGCTGCCAGCAGTGCGAAGATACCGATGATCAAATAAAGCACTCCCCGAGCGGCGTAGCCTCCCCGAGCGAGTATCACCAAGCTATGTTGCGCGGACATTCACTGTATTCCCCAGAGTTGATACAGGAGCAGACCCCTCTTGAAGGATGGGGTTCTATTGCCGTGTCGATGGCTCAAGGATTTCGTGGCCCAAAATCGCGAAGACTTGGCGAGATTTGAAATGATCGCTATTTTCTTCGTCAAAACCTGTACAAATTGATATTTCTGTACAAGTATCAAGGAAGGCGTTGGCGCTTCGCCGCGCACGAGAGGGGAGCCGGGCAATGACACGTCTACTGGTTTCATTGTTACTGGTATTGAGTCTGAGCAGCTGCGGCAACGTCGGAGTGGACCACTACGCCGACCAGCAACCGCAATTGGACCTGGTGCGCTTCTTCAGCAAGCCCGTGAAGGCGTGGGGGATTTTCCAGAAACGCTCGGGGGAAGTGGCCAAGCGCTTCGAGGTCAATATCGTCAGCCGCCGCGAAGGCGACGCCTTGATTCTCGACGAACGCTTCCTGTACAGCGATGGCACACGTCAACAGCGCGTGTGGACGCTGACACCGGACGGCCCTGGGCGCTGGCGCGGTCGAGCTGGTGATGTGGTCGGCGAGGCGATCGGCGAAGTAGCGGGTAACGCGCTGCGTTGGCGCTACCGACTCAACCTGCCGGTGGACGGCTCGGTCTACGAAGTCAGCTTTGATGACTGGATGTATTTGATGGACGAAGACACCTTGATCAACCGTTCCAGCATGACCAAATTCGGCGTCGAATGGGGCCAGGTCACGTTGTTTTTTCGTCGCCAATGAGCGACTTACAGCGAGGGTGAAGCATGAATCTGCAAGAGCTGACCGAACTGGCCGTGAAGGGTGAAATACGTGAGTTGGAACTGCTGTCGCTGGAGGGTGGTTTCTACATCGCGCGTGTCAGGCTGGAGCATACCGAAGCAACGCTTGTGGACGATGATGCCAAGCCGCTGCGAATTGGCTCCACCACGCACTTGCGCGACCTGTTGAAACGAGTCCCGCCGTTTCCCTGTGTGCTGGTGCAGCACAGTGTGCACGACGAAATGTGCGGTGTGCGCGAAGGGCCCATCGGTGCGTTGCGCATTCCGTTTTCGCTGACGTCGCATCTTTAAGACGCCTCGCGGTTTTGCGCCGCTTCTACCTGCATCAGCCCTGGCTCAATCATTTGTTGAATGGCCGGCAGCTGAACGCAGGTTTGTAGACCGGGAAAATCAACACGAAAACCGGCGCGCCCGATGCCTGCGCGCAATGACGCGCTTTAACGCCAACAGAGGCAAGAGGTGTGTTAATTGACGCCTTCCTCGCCGTGATTTCAGAGGTTTTACACACCCGGTAACACCCTCGAAAAACCTCGCAATACCTCTTCCAGGCGCCATTCCTGCGGGCTCATACACTTCAGTCGCAACTTACCGAAAGACCGGTCATCGACCGTCGGTAGGTAGAGTGTTGATAATTTATTTTCAGTGGTTATAGTCACCACTAACACACACCACAAGGAGGTGATGTGGATAGCCGATATTTGATAGGTCATATCGTTGCAGACGGCTGGTATCTGGCGCGCACCCGAGGCAGCCATCACCACTTCAAGCACCCGACGAAACCGGGGTTGGTGACGATTCCCCATCCGAAAAAGGACCTGTTGGACAAGACCGCCAAGAGCATCTTGAAACAAGCTCTGCTGAGCTAACCGTCCGTGGAGGACAACCGACATGCTTTACCCCATCGCAATTTCAAACGGTGATGACGATCACGCCTGGGGCGTTGAAGTCCCGGATATTCCGGGCTGTTACTCGGCCGGCGACGACCTCGACGACGCCATGGCCATGGCCCGTGAAGCCATCGAAGGTCACTTCGAGATTCTCGCCGAAGACGGCGCGCCGATTCCCAACGCGCAGAAAGTTACATTACACGCGGCCAATCCTCAGTACGCGGGCTGCACCTGGGCCGTGGTAGACATCGATGTCACCAAGTACCTGGGCAAGGCGCAAAAGCTCAATATCACGCTGCCCGGTTATCTGCTCAATCGCATCGATGAATATGTACTGCATCACCCTGAAGAAAAGAGCCGTTCGGGCTTTCTGGCCTCGGCGGCACTCAAGGTGCTGCAACAGGACCGGTGATCGAATTCAACCGCAAGAAACGCAGTTTTCAACTGGGCAAGCCGCTCTAGATTGAACAGACACTCGCCACATCAGGAGCCGTTCATGCCTTGCGAATACACACGGATGCCCTCCCCCGTCGGCCAACTGACGCTGGTGGCGCGTAATGGAAAACTCGGCGCCATCCTGTGGGAAAAAGAACGCGCCAACCGTGTGCGTTTGGGTCAGTTGTACGAAGCGAACGACAACCCGGTGTTGCTGGAAACCGAACGCCAGTTGAACGAGTACTTCGCCGGCACCCGCTACCGTTTCGAACTGGAACTGGACTTCGCCGGCACCGAATTCCAGAAGCAAGTCTGGCAGGCGCTGCTGACCATTCCCTTTGGCGAAACCCGCAGCTACAGCGAGATCGCCCGGCAGATCGGCAACCCGAAAGCCGTACGCGCGGTAGGCGCTGCCAATGGGCGTAATCCCATCTCGATCATCGCGCCGTGCCATAGAGTCATTGGTGCTTCGGGCGGCCTGACCGGGTTTGCCGGTGGCCTGGAAGCCAAGCAGTATTTACTCGCGCTGGAAGGCACGGGCCAGGTAGAACTGGCCTTTTAAGGCTCTGGCCACAAAACCGTAGTGCTTCATTCAGAGGCCAAATTGTAAAAGGAAATTTCAAAGCACCGCTGCGGTCCATACTTTCATCACCCACCTTACTAAGGAAAAACGGTCATGAAATTCTCCGCAATCTCACAATCCCTGTCCCGCTGGGCAGGCAGCGCCCGGACGTTCTACGCCGCCGTCGCGCTGATTTTTGTGTGGAGCCTGAGCGGGCCATATTTCCATTACAACGACACCTGGCAACTGATCATCAACACCTCCACCACCATCATCACCTTTCTGATGGTCTTCCTGATCCAGAACACGCAAAACCGCGACAACGACATCCTGCACATCAAGATCGACGAACTGCTGCGCGTCTCCAAGGATGCACAGAACGCCGTGTTGAGCCTGGATGGCCTGGACCGCAAAGAGCTGGAAAAACTGCGCCAGCAATATCGCAGCATCGGCAACACCGGTACGGTGAGCCTGAACAGCAGTTGCGGCGACGCGGCCGACGACGCTGCGCAAACCAAAACGAACCTGAATCAGGCATAAAAAAACGGCGGTTGGACATCATCCAACCGCCGTTCCTGTTTTCAAATCACCTGTTCAACCGTCGCCTTGATGGCCTTTACCGTAGGTCGATGCCAAGGCACGGGCTTTCTGCAGACGATCTTCCAGCTTGGGCAGCGTCTCATCCACCAGCGCCTTTATTTCCGGCACATCCGACGCAGCCCCTTCCTTCTTGAACAGGGCAATGGCGTCTTCAGTTTCCTTGACCTGTTGCGCGGTGTAGGCGGCGTCAAACGAATCACCGTCCTTGAGCTCGGGCATCAAGGTTTCGGCTTTATCGACGATCTTCTCGCGCGGCGCTACCGGCAGCTCAAGCTTCTTGGCGATGGCGGCCAAATGCTGGTTGGCCAGGGTGCGCTCGTTGATCACCTCGATGGTGTAGTCCTTGATTTCCTGGGACGAGGTTTTGGCGTGGGCCATGCGACTGGTTTCGATATCGGCCATACCTTTGGCCGACGCCTGCTCGATGAATTCGGCGGACGACTGGGCGAAAGCATTGCTGGCGCCGAGGCCCAGCAGCATCGCGAAACTGGCGGTGCGTAACCGGATAGCCATACGGCTCATGATGGGTTCCTCCAGGGCAAAAATAAGTGCGGGAACATACACCCCGCCCTGAATTCGAATTTTCAGGGCGGCAAAGGTTTAGAAAAAACTCGCCAGTGCGACGAACGGTCGTCGTCGCGTCAGGCCGGTTTGCTGCCGAACAGGCCCGGCAACGCGTGAGCCAAGGCGTTAATGGCGAAGCCGATAAACATCACGCCGCAGAGTTTGGTGATCAGGATTTCATGGCGCTGATACACCCTACGTACACGTTGAGCGCCCACCACACCGATCAGAATCGCGTAGGCCAGTACGCCGCCAATGAAGCTCAGGACAATCAACCACGGCAACATTGCCCATGTCAGCAACTCGGCACGGCTGGACAGCAGCGCGGTAAAGGTCGCGACAGCCACTGGATAGGCCTTGGGATTGGTGAGGCCAAACAGAATGCCGTGCCAAAACGGGTGCCGCGCAGCGCCCTGAGGCGCATCACTGCTGCGACGCTGGGTGCGAATCGCGCGCCAGCCGAGCCAGAACAGGTACAGGCCGCTGAGCACGCCCAGCACGTCAAATGCGCTGCTGCCGACTTCCCGCGCGCCCACAATCGCGACCAACGCGGTACTGCACCACACCACATCGCCCAGCAAATGCCCGCACAAAAAACCTGCGCCGGCGCGACGGCCGCGAGCCGCCCCAATACCAAACACCGCCAACACGCCAGGACCAGGCGTAATACCGTAGATAAAACCCGAAGCGAGGACGGCGAGCAGCAAGGATGGGGTCATGGGCACGACTCTGGACAGACGGTTAACAGGTGCCTCGATTCTGCACGTTCTGGTGCTACGGGTAAAACTTCATTCCCGCATAAGGCCTGGCGCGACAGGCTTGCAGGCGTGAGGCCATATCCCCGACATGGGCTTCGAGCTTGTGGCCATCAGGGTCGAGAAAATAAAACGAATGACCTTCACTGCGGTTGTCGCGCCACTCCTGCACCCCGGCGGCGCGCAGACGCGCGACCAACTCGTCGAAATGCGGTGCATCGACGCTGAACGCGTAATGGGTGTAGTCGGCTGCAGGGTTTGAGTGGCGCGATGAATCCAGCGATAAGCATAACCACAAGCCCGGCAGTGACAGGTAGGCACCGTTGTCCCAGGTGGCGTCGAGCTTCACTTGCAGAAGGTCATGGTAGAAACCGACGCTGCGATGCAAATCAGTGACCGCCAGGGTCAGGTGGTTGAAGCCTGAAAGCATAAATACTTCCTTTAATTGAATTCGTCGCTGACGAACGGAGCGAACCGTTGATTGGGTGACACTGTAGTATGTTGCACTACAGATCACTACATCGAGGCTCCTATGTCTGTTATGTCACTTCGCATACCGGAAGACGTCGCCGATACACTCGCCAGTCTCGCCAAAGCCACGGGACGCAGTAAATCCTTCCTTGCCGTTGATGCATTACGGGAGTACCTGACGCGTGAAGCGTGGCAAATCGAGGAAATTCAAAAAGCTGTGAAAGAAGCGGATGCAGGTGACTTCGCAACGGCTGAGGAGGTCAATGCGATCGCTGATAAATGGCGCGCTGATGCGCGTTGAGTGGCTGAGGGCTGCCCTCAGAAATCTTGATGATGAAGCAGCGTTTATCGCAGAAGAAAATCCCAAAGCGGCCCGTGAGTTTGTCCAAGCGATCTTGACTGGCCTGCAACACGTCGCCGAGTTCCCCGCGATGGGCAAAGAGGGTCGCGTACCCGGTACCCGCGAGTGGGTTGTGCCGCGATGGCCTTACATTGTTCCCTACCGTATCCGTGAAGGTAGATTACAAGTGATGAGGATCTTTCATACGCGCCGGCAGCCCCCCACATCCTGGTGAGGACTGTTTAGCCCTGTAAAACACCCTGCACCTGACCCATCAACCACTGCAACCCCGAATCCCCGCCCCGTCGCGCGTGCCACGCCAGCTCGAACGCAAACGAAGGAATATGAAAGGGCGGCGGCACGGCCAATAGTTGCTGATGATCAATGTTCAGCAGCCCGCGCGACGATACGGTCAGGATCAGGTCCGTGCCCTGAATCAGCTGCGGCGCGACGCCCCAATGCGGCAGGCTGATTGCTACATGCCGTCGTTCACGAATCGCCGTCAGCGCCCGCTCGATTTCCGGCGTACCGCTGCCGCGCATTTCCAGCAGCACATGCGGGCGTGAGAGGTAGGTGGGCAGATCCAGTTCGCCGTTTGCCGGCAGGCTGTTGCGGTCCACCAGGCAGGTGTAATGCTCCTCGAATAACGGCGTGGTGCGCAGTTCGGCGGGCGTGTCGGGGAACACGCCGGCGGCCAGGTCGATATCACCATTGAGCACGCCGTCAACCATCCCTTCGCGGCTGGCCTGAATAATTTGCAGGTCGATACCCGGCGCTTGCTGGCGCAGGACGCGAACCAAACCCGGCAGGAAGATCGCCGCGCTGTAGTCCGACATGGCCACGCGAAACCTGCGCTTGGCGGAGGCCGGGTCAAACCGGTTTGGCGCCAGCAATGCGTGCACGTGAGCCAGGGCTTCGGCCAACGGCGCCGCCAACTCCAGCGCACGCGCCGTTGGCACTAATGTACCGCCCTGACGCACCAGCAGCGGGTCACCGAGCAGGTCGCGCAACCGCGCCAGCGCATGGCTGACCGCCGGTTGGCTGAGGTGCAAACGCTGCGCGGCGCGGGTGACGTGGCGCTCGCTGAGCAAGGCGTCGAGGATCACCAGCAGGTTGAGGTCGATGCGGCGCAGATCATTCATCGGCTGCATACTCAGCATAAGAAATTGGAATTTAAATTTGCGCGACGAATAGCCTAGAGTCCAGCAAAACCTCTGGGAGATTGGAAATGACCACATTGCATTGGACAGGTTTGTTGGCACTGGCAGTCATCGCCGGGGCGGTGGTGCCGTTTCAAAGTGCGATCAACGCCAACCTCGGCCGTGGGCTCGGCCACCCTTTGTGGGCCACGCTGGCGTCTTTGCTGGTGAGTATCATCGTGTTGTTGCCAGTGATTCTGGCGCTGCGCTTACCGCTGCCGAGTGTGGCGTTTATCAGCAAGGC
This sequence comes from Pseudomonas sp. AMR01, assembly GCF_041946035.1. Taxonomy (NCBI): domain Bacteria; kingdom Pseudomonadati; phylum Pseudomonadota; class Gammaproteobacteria; order Pseudomonadales; family Pseudomonadaceae; genus Pseudomonas; species Pseudomonas sp. AMR01. Next base: position 28,078 of record NZ_JAUTYR010000021.1, on the reverse strand, counting down.
CCCGCTGTGGATGTGGGCCGGTGGCGCGTTTGGCGTGTGCTTTATTTCACTGGCCTTGATGCTGCTGCCCAAGCTCGGCGCTTCCGGTTTTATCGCACTGGCCATGGCCGGGCAGATTCTTGCCTCGCTGGTGCTCGATCACTTCGGCCTGTTCGGCCTGGTGGAGCGCCAACTGACAACGCCCCGCGTGTTGGGGGCGTTGTTGTTGATTGGCGGGGTGGCGTTGATTCAGTTCAGTGCCAGCCCCGCTCGCGTAATGGCAACCGCGGGCTGATCAGCCCTTGTCCAGCGTGCGCAGCTTTTGCGGCAAGCCCCACAGCAACAGCGCCGCCGCCAACAGCGCACACACGCCGATCACGTAAAGCGCTGGCGTGGTGCTGCCGGTAAGGTCCTTGATCCGCCCCACCATCACCGGGCTGAGTAATCCGGTGGTGGGTGCAGGTCGCAATTGCGCCCGGCCTTGGCCACTTGCCCGGGCAGTTCATGGCCGAGCAAGGCCGGCAAACGGCGGGACATGTGCAACAGGTGCAGCAGGTCGATACCGGTGTGAATACCGACCTCCTCGCACAGGTTCACCAAGTCTTCGGTGCAGATATTGCCCGACGCGCCTGGCGCAAACGGACAACCGCCCAAGCCACCCAGCGCAGCGTCAAAACGACGGGCACCGGCTTCGTAGGCGGCCAGCACATTGCACAAACCCAAGCCGCGCGTGTTGTGAAAATGCAGGGTCAGGTCGCTGGCCGAGACGCGCTGCAACACGCGCTTGACCAGACGCTCGACCTGGCGTGGATTGGCCATGCCGGTGGTGTCCGCAAGGCTGATGCCCTGGATGCCCAGCGCTTGATAGGCCTCCACAATTTGCAGCACGCGGTCCTCGTCAATGTTGCCCTCGAACGGGCAGCCGAACGTGGTGGCGATGCTGCCGTTGAGGCGCACCGGGTGGTCGGCGGCGAAGCTGACGATATCGCCGAACGCTGCCAGCGACGCCTCACACCGCATGCGCATATTGGCGAGGTTGTGGGTCTGGCTGGCGGACATCACCAGGTTCAACTCATCGGCGCGGGACTCGATGGCGCGCTGGGCGCCCTTGAGGTTGGGGATCAGCGCCACATAGATCACACCGGGCTGGCGCTCGATGCCCTGGAACACCTGCTCGCCATCTCGCAACGCCGGAATGGCCTTGGGCGAGACAAACGAACCCGCCTCTATTCGCGAAAAACCGGCGCGGGACAGCTGGTTGATCAGGGCGATTTTGTCGGCCGTCTCGACCCAGGTCCGCTCGATTTGCAGGCCATCGCGCGGGGACACTTCCTGCACGATCAGCGCGTCGGAATAATCAGTGATCATTGCACCACTCTCGAGGTTTTCAGACGTTGTATATCGGCACCGGTCAGGCCCAGGCTGCCGAGGATATCATCGGTGTGTTGGCCGAGGGTTGGGCCTTGCCAATTCACGCGGCCAGCGCATGGTCCGCGGGCGGCGGCGCGGGTCAGCGTGCCTTTCTCGAACACCGCCACAAACAACTGCAAGGTGATCAGGTCCAGGCGGCGCACCAGGCTTTTGTGCAGCATCAGCGACGCTCGCTGGCCAGCCGATTGATCTGGGCATGCTCCACCACCGCCTGCGGCGCGCCATGGCGCACCGCCGTCAGCATCGCTTGGCCGACGGTTTCGGTGCTGATCACCCACGAGGGTTTTACACGCCGCACAAGCGAGAGCAGCGGCCCGAGCACCGTGTAGAAAGCTTGGTACAACGGCGTCTTCGAGCGCGCGCCATGCAGCGGCTGAATCACTCCTGGCCGGAACACATAAACCGCCTTGAACGGCAGGCGCAGCAGGGCGTTCTCGGTCTTGCCCTTGACCCGCGCCCACATTGATTTGCCCGCCTCGGAACTGTCGGTGCCAGCGCCGGACACGTAGATAAACGTCATCTGCGGGTTGAGCCGCGCGAGGGTACTGGCTGCGACCAGGGTCAGGTCATAAGTGAGGTGGGTGTAGTTGGTTTCATTCATGCCCGCCGACGAAACGCCGAGGCAGAAGAAGCAGGCATCAAAGCCTTGCAGCAGGTTTTCCAGGGGCTGGAAATCGAGCATGTCGCTGTGCAGCACTTGGTGCAGTTTGCCGTGTTCCTGGGTCAGCGGCGTGCGGCCGACGGCGACCACTTCCTGCACGTCGGCGGCCAGCAAACACTCGCGCAACACGCCTTGGCCGACCATGCCGGTGGCGCCGAATAATAGGACTCTCATCAGGGGACCTCAGCGGCAAGCCGCACGCTTCAAGCTCAAGTTGGATGCAGTTCGGCTTGTAGCTTAACGCTTGCAGCTGACGACCGCCCCCTTTAGAACGCGCTGCGAAAGATCTCCTCGATCTGGCGCTGATCGGCGCGGCGTGGGTTGGTCAGCCCGCATGCATCCTTCAACGCATTGGTGGCCAGCAGTGGAATATCCTGCAACTTGGCGCCCAACTCACGCAAGCCCGCGGGAATCTCCACGTCCTGAGACAGCGTACGAATGGCCGCAATGGCCGCCTGGGCGCCCTCCTCCGGCGTGATCCCTTTGATATCGGCGCCCAACGCACGCGCCACGTCGCTCAAGCGATTGGCACTGACGCTCGCATTGAAGCTTTGCACATGGGGCAGCAGCACCGCGTTGCACACGCCGTGGGGCAGGTCGTAAAGACCGCCGAGCTGGTGCGCCATGGCGTGCACAAAACCCAGCGACGCATTGTTGAACGCCATGCCTGCGAGGAACTGCGCGTAGGCCATGTTTTCACGCGCGGCCTTGTCGCTGCCATCGCGCACGGCCAGGCGCAGGTTGGCGCTGATCAGCTCGATAGCCTTGATCGCGCAGGCGTCGGTGATCGGTGTGGCGGCGGTGGACACGTAGGCTTCGATGGCGTGAGTCAGCGCGTCCATGCCGGTGGCAGCGGTGAGCCCTTTGGGCATGCCGACCATCAGCGCCGGGTCATTGACCGACAGCAACGGCGTGACGTTGCGGTCGACGATGGCCATTTTCACGTGGCGGCTTTCGTCGGTGATGATGCAGAAGCGGGTCATCTCGCTGGCGGTGCCGGCGGTGGTGTTGATGGCGACCAGCGGCAGCTGCGGTTTGCTCGATTGATCGACGCCTTCGTAGTCGCTGATATGCCCGCCGTTGGTGGCGCACAGGGCGATGCCCTTGGCGCAGTCATGGGGTGAGCCGCCGCCCAGGGACACTACAAAATCGCAGGCATTGGCCTCAAGCAGCACCAAGCCTTTCTCGACGTTTTCGACGTTGGGGTTGGGCTTGGCGCCGTCGTAGATCACCGAGTCAATGTCCTGCATCGCCAGTTTTTCGGCGATCATGCTCGCGACGCCCGCCTTGGCCAGCCCGGCGTCGGTGACGATCAGCGCCTTGCGAAAGCCGTAATTGCGGATGGCGATCATGGCTTCGTCGAGGCAGTCGGTGCCCATGATGTTGACGGCGGGAATGAAGAAGGTGCTGCTCATGGCGAATCCTCAGAGGCGTTATACCCACAGCATCAACCGGTGCCGCACGGCGCATCTTGATCAGGATCAACGCCGGCTCATGATAAAGTCACCGCCCAGCTGATTTTGAGTAGACCCGCCGCAATGAAGGATTTCCAGGATATTGACGCCCACCTTGAAGACTGGAGCGCCGTGCGCGCTGCGTGCGACTTCAGCGGGATTCTGATCGGCAACGGCGCAAGCCGGACCATTTGGGAAGACTTCGCCTACGACTCGCTGTTTGAAAACGCGCGCACCGTCGAAGAAAAACCCTTGAGCCAATCCGAGTTGAGTGTGTTCGACGCCTTGCAAACCCGCAGTTTCGAGCAGGCTCTGGGCGCGCTGAAAACCACCAGCCGGGTCAACAAGGCGCTGGCCGTCAGTTCGGCAGCGCCGCGCAATCGCTACTACGCGATCAAGGAAGCGCTGATCAACACCATCCACAGCGTGCACATCCCGTGGCGCCTGGTGCAGCCGTCGACGCTGACGGCGATCAACGCGGAACTGTCCAGCTACGACACAGTGTTCACCAGCAATTACGACTTGCTCAACTACTGGGCGATCCTGCATACACCGGGCATCGACGACCTGTTCCGCAGTGCCGACGCCAGCTTCGATCTGCGCACTACTCAAACCGACGCCACGCGCATCCTCTACCTGCACGGCGGCCTGCACCTGGTGCGCAACCTCGACGGCACGGCGCGTAAATTGCCGTCCACCGACAGCACCTTGCTCAGCAGTTTTGCGATCAACAACACGATCAAAACCCTGGACGATGTGCCGCTGTTTGTCAGCGAGGGCAAGGTTGAGGAGAAGCTCAAGACCATCCGCAGTTCGGATTACCTGTCGTTTTGTTATGAGCAGTTGCTCAGCCATGAGGGCACGCTGTGCATCTTTGGCCATGAGTTGGGAGCGCAGGATCAGCACCTGGTGGATGCGATCCGGCAGGCCAGGCTGACCACGTTGGCGATTTCGGTGTCGGGGCGCAGTGACGGGTTTATTCGTCAGCAGAAGCGGCGGTATTCGCAGCTGTTTGACGGTACTGGCGTGGCACTGAAGTTCTTTGCGGCGCGCACCCATCCGTTGGGTAATTCGGCGCTGTCGGTGCCTGTGGAACGCTGATCTTCCGAGCAAGTGAGTTTAACTGTACGGATAAATCAGCCATCAGCTGTAAGCCCGCCTTTTCCCGGGGTTGTGGCTAGATGGGCTTCCCCTGAAGCCCTTTTGATCCCGGTCCCCCACCATGAGCTCGCGCGAAAACACCGGCATGGCCCTCGGCCTGCTGGGCGTTGTCATTTTTAGCCTGACCCTGCCCTTCACCCGCATTGTGGTGCAGGAAATCCACCCGCTGCTCAACGGCCTGGGCCGCGCATTGTTCGCGGCGATTCCGGCTGCGGCACTTTTGCTGTGGTGCCGTGAACGCTGGCCGACCTGGCGTCAGGTGCGCGGGCTGTGCCTGGTGATTGCCGGAGTGATTCTTGGTTTTCCGGTGCTGTCGGCATGGGCCATGCAAACCTTGCCGGCGTCCCATGGCGCGCTGGTCAACGGCCTGCAGCCGCTGTGCGTGGCGCTGTATGCGGCGTGGCTATCCCATGAGCGGCCGTCAAAAGCCTTCTGGGCCTGTGCCGCGCTGGGCAGTGCGTTGGTATTGAGTTATGCGTTGATCACCGGCGACGGCAGCATTCAAGCGGGCGATTTATTGATGCTGGGCGCAATTGCCGTGGGCGGTCTGGGCTATGCCGAAGGCGGCCGGTTGGCCAAGGAGATGGGCGGCTGGCAGGTGATCTGTTGGGCGCTGGTGTTGTCGACGCCGATTTTGATTGGCCCGGTGTGGTACCTGGCGGCGCAGCATCAAGGGGCAATTTCCACACGCGCCTGGTGGGCGTTTGGGTATGTGTCGTTGTTCTCGCAGTTCCTCGGATTCTTTGCCTGGTACGCCGGGTTGGCCATGGGCGGCATTGCGCGGGTCAGCCAGATACAGCTGGTGCAAATCTTCTTCACCATCGCGTTTTCGGCGCTGTTCTTTGGTGAACATATCGAACCGATTACGTGGGTGTTTGCCTGCGGGGTGATCGTGACGGTGATGCTGGGGCGCAAGACTGCAGTGCAGTCAGCGCCAGCCCCCAAGCCGAGTTTGGTCTAATGTGGGAGCTGGCTTGTCTGCGATGACGGTGGTGGCTGCACCACCGCTATCGCAGGCAAGCCAGCTCCCACAGGGGACAGTGTTCAGCTCAAGAAACCATCCCCGCGCAGCAGTGTTTCCAGGCAGTGTTCGGTGATGTGGTAGAACGCTTTTAATTCTTGGATTTTCTCCAGCAACTGCGCGTTGTCCACCGGCTCTGCGCGTTTCACCGCCAGGATCATCTTGTTCTTGTTGGTGTGTTCCAGCGAAATAAACTCAAACACCTTGGTCTCATAACCACAGGCTTCCAGGAACAGTGCACGCAAGCTGTCGGTCACCATCTCTGCCTGCTGGCCCAGGTGCAAACCGTATTGCAGCATCGGCTTGAGCAGCACCGGGCTCTGGATCTGCAGGCGAATCTGTTTGTGGCAGCACGGCGAGCACATGATGATCGATGCACCAGAGCGGATGCCGGTGTGGATTGCGTAGTCCGTGGCAATGTCGCAGGCATGCAGCGCGATCATCACGTCCAGCTCGCTCGGCGCCACGCTGCGTACGTCACCGCACTTGAACACCAGCCCCGGGTGTTCCAGGCGCGCGGCGGCGGCGTTGCAGAGGGTCACCATGTCTTCGCGCAATTCCACACCGGTCACTTCACCCTCGGCCTTGAGGGTATTGCGCAGGTAATCGTGGATGGCGAAGGTCAGGTAGCCCTTGCCCGAACCGAAGTCGGCGACGCGCACCGGTTGGTCCAGCTTTAACGGCGAGGTGGTCAGCGCATGGCTGAACACTTCGATGAACTTGTTGATCTGCTTCCACTTGCGCGACATCGACGGGATCAACGCCTGCTTGGCGTCGGTCACGCCCAGGTCGGCGAGGAACGGCCGGCTCAGGTCCAGAAAGCGGTTCTTCTCACGGTTATGCTCGGCCGATGGTGCCTCACGCAGTTGCTGCGGTTTGCTTTTGAACAGTGAGCTTTTGTTCTTCTTGCTGTATTCCAGCTGGGCTTCGTCGGTCAGCGAGAGCAAGTGCGCGTTCTTGAACTGGGCCGGCAGCAGCGCGGCAATCGCCGCCACGCCTTCAATCAGTGGCAAGTTTTTGGTGATGTCGCGGGTTTTATAGCGGTAAACAAAAGACAGGCAGGCCTGCTCCTTGACCGTTACCGGCTTGATGATCAGCCGCTGCAACTCGGCTTCTTCACCGACGTACTTGGCCAGCACCAGCTTGATAAACGCATTCTGCGCGAGGCTGTCGCTGAGCAGTTCGATGAACTGGGCGTGATGATCCGGCGCAGGGCGGGCAGGTTGAGCGGTGACAGACATGAACAAAAACGCCTCGGGCAGGGAATGCCGGGCATTTTAGGGGGGATGGAAGTTTAGGGCACGGGGTTATTTGATCAACGGTAATCGTATCGGCTAACACAAAACCAAATGTGGGAACGGGCTTGCTGTGGCGAGGGAGCTTGCTCCCGTACGACAGCGAAGCTGGAGCCGGCTTTTCGGGGGCGCTTCGCACCCCAGCGCAAGCAAGCTTGCTCGCCACAGCAAGCCCGCTCCCACATTTTTAACCCAGTGTTAACTCGGCTACTCGAGCACAACCAGGCGATTGGGCAGCTCATTGCGCGTCTGCGTCACCGGCACGTGCACTTCCAGCAACTTGCCACAGGCTTCAATGCAGGCAATAAACCCCGCCAACGTTTGCCCCTGTTTCACCTGCTGGGTGAACGCCTTGACGATCACATCCCAACTGCCGTTATCCAGCCGCGTGGAAATTCCGTCATCCACCAGAATCTCCACATACCGCTCGGCTTCACTGACGAAAATCAGCACACCCGTACTGCCCAGTGTGTGGTGCAGGTTCTGCTCCAGAAATTGGCGTCGCGCCAGGTTCGACGCACGCCAATGCCGCACCGAGCGGGGGATCAACCGCGTGGTGACCCTGGGCAAACGAAACACCAGGCACAGCACAATAAACGTCGCCCATTGCGCCAGCAGCAAGGTGTACATGGTCAGGTAGCCCGACACGTAATGCACCACTCCTGGCACCACCAAAGCGATCAAACTGGCCCACAACAGCGGGATGTAGGCGTAGTCATCGGCACGGGCGGCGAGCACGGTCACCAATTCGGCATCGGTGGTTTTCTCGACGCGGGCAATCGCTTCGGCGACTTGGCGCTGCTCGTGTTCAGTCAGTAATGCCATGGTTGTAGATGCTCTTTTCTCGTTATTGTCATTACCAGCCGCCTGAGGCGCCACCGCCGCCGAAACCACCGCCGCCGCCCCTGAAGCCACCGCCACCACCGCCTCCTCCACCACCGCCGCGTCCGCTGCTGCTGAGAATCGCCAGCAGAATAGCGCCAACCGGCAGGCCGAGGCGATTGCATAACCACAATACGCCGATCAGCAGAACAAACAGGCCGATGGAAAGCCCGGGGTTGTCCAGGGCGAAATTCGTATCCGCCACATGGGCCGGCACCGCCAGCGGCTCACCGCCCACCACTTGCAGCATGGCTGCCACGCCGTCGCTGATGCCCTGGCTGTAATGACCGGCCTTGAACTTGGGCGTAATCACCTGGTTGATGATGACCCACGACTGCGCATCCGTCAGCACGCCTTCCAGGCCGTAGCCGACTTCGATGCGCAATTTTCGCTCATCGCGGACGACGATCAACAGCGCGCCGTTGTCCTTGCCCTTCTGACCGATGCCCCATTGGCGGCCTAATTGATAACCGAAGTCTTCAATAGGCACGCCTTGCAGGTCCGGCACCGTGACCACCACGATCTGGTTGCCGGTGGTCTGTTCCAGCGCCTGCAATTGCTGGCTAAGTTGCTCGCGCACCGCCGGGTCGATCATCTGGGCCGTGTCTACCACCCGGCCGGTTAACGCCGGGAAGGTCAGCGCCGCCTGGGCCGCGCCAACGCATGCCAGGAGCCACAGCGCCAGGCCTATCCGTAATAAACGCATCGACACCTCAATGAAGCCTTATTTGAACTTCACTTGCGGCGCTTTATCAGCGTCGGCGCTGGTGGCCTCAAACGTGGCGCGAATCGGCAAGTCGCTGTACATCACGCTGTGCCACAGACGGCCCGGGAACGTGCGAATTTCGGTGTTGTAGGCCTGCACCGCCTGGATAAAGTCGCGACGTGCGACGGCAATACGGTTTTCGGTGCCTTCCAGTTGCGATTGCAGCGCCAGGAAGTTTTGGTTGGCCTTGAGGTCCGGGTAGCGCTCGGACACCACCATCAAACGACTGAGTGCACCGCTCAAACCGTCCTGGGCTTGTTGAAACTGCTTGAGCTTCTCGGGGTTGTCGAGGGTGCTGGCATCCACCTGGATCGAAGTGGCCTTGGCCCGTGCTTCGATGACGGCGGTCAGCGTGTCTTGCTCATGGGCGGCATAACCCTTGACCACTTCCACCAGGTTGGGGATCAGGTCGGCACGTCGTTGGTACTGGTTCTGTACCTGGCCCCAGGCCGCCTTGGCCTGTTCGTCCAGCGTCGGGATGGTATTGATGCCACAACCGCTCAGCACCGTACCCAACAGCAGCAATGCCGCCGCCTTGAAACCCCAGCGATATCCTTGAATTATAGACATATGTTTCTCCGCGACCTTCCTGTGAAATTAGATAACCCTATAAAACGTGCGCCTGATGCATAATCCGCCACCACTGGCATGCATGAAGCCAATCAGCTAAAAGATGCCTGGCGCCCACCAGAGTTCACCTGTGTGCTGCATTTGTCTGACTTAACACCCAAACAACAACATATGTTCCAAACACTTTGGCCGAGCAGCGTGCCCTTTGTCACCGCGCCGTACGCCACGAAAGGAAATTCATGAAGAAGCTGTGTTTGCTCGGCCTAGTGGCCACATTGGCCTGCCATCCCGTCTGGGCCGAAACAGCGCCCGCCCCACTCAAGGACAAGGACGCGTTCGTCAACGACCTGCTCAAGCAGATGACCCTGGATGAAAAGATAGGCCAATTGCGCCTGATCAGCATCGGCCCCGAGATGCCCCGCGAGCTGATCCGCAAGGAAATCGCCGCCGGCCGCATCGGCGGCACGTTCAACTCGATCACCCGTCCGGAAAACCGTCCGATGCAGGACGCGGCGATGCGCAGCCGGTTGAAGATCCCGATGTTCTTCGCCTACGACGTGATCCACGGCCATCGCACCATCTTCCCGATCAGCCTGGCCCTGGCCTCCAGCTGGGACATGGAGGCCATCGGCCGCTCCGGGCGCATTGCCGCCCAGGAAGCCGCCGCCGACAGCCTCGACCTGACCTTTGCGCCGATGGTCGACATTTCCCGCGACCCGCGCTGGGGCCGTACCTCCGAAGGTTTCGGCGAAGACACGTATTTGGTCTCGCGCATCGCCGAAGTGATGGTCAAGGCCTTCCAGGGCACCAGCCCGGCCAACGCCGACAGCATCATGGCCAGCGTCAAGCACTTCGCCCTGTACGGTGCGGTGGAAGGCGGTCGCGACTACAACGTGGTCGACATGAGCCCGGTCAAGATGTACCAGGATTACCTGCCGCCCTACCACGCGGCGATCAAGGCCGGCTCCGGCAGCGTGATGGTGGCCTTGAACTCGATCAACGGCGTACCCGCCACCGCCAACACCTGGCTGATGAACGACCTGCTGCGCCGCGACTGGGGCTTCAAGGGGCTGGCCGTCAGCGACCACGGTGCGATCTTCGAACTGATCAAGCACGGCGTCGCAAAGGACGGGCGTGAAGCCGCGAAGCTGGCGATCAAGGCCGGCATCGACATGAGCATGAACGACTCGCTGTATGGCAAGGAATTGCCTGGGCTGCTCAAATCCGGCGACATCGAGCAGAGCGACATCGACAACGCTGTGCGTGAAGTGCTCGGCGCCAAGTACGACATGGGCCTGTTCAAGGACCCGTACCTGCGCATCGGCAAGGCCGAAGATGACCCGGCTGACACCTACGCCGAAAGCCGCCTGCACCGTGCCGATGCCCGTGATATCGCGCGCCGCAGCCTGGTCTTGCTGAAAAACCAGAACAACACCCTGCCGCTGAAAAAGTCTGCGACCATCGCGCTCGTCGGCCCGTTGGCCAAAGCGCCGATCGACATGATGGGCAGCTGGGCCGCCGCCGGCAAACCCGAGCAATCGGTGACCCTGCTGGACGGTTTGAACGCTGTCATCGGTGAAAAAGGCAAAGTGATCTACGCCCGCGGCGCCAACATCACCAATGACAAGCGAGTGGTGGACTACCTCAACTTCCTCAACTTCGATGCCCCGGAAGTGGTGGATGACACTCGCTCGCCGCAAGTGTTGATCGACGAAGCGGTCAAGGCCGCCAAGGATGCCGACGTGGTGGTCGCCGCTGTGGGCGAGTCGCGTGGCATGTCCCACGAATCATCGAGCCGCACCGACCTGAACATCCCGCAAAGTCAGCGCGACCTGATCAAGGCCCTCAAAGCCACCGGCAAACCGCTGGTGCTGGTGCTGATGAACGGCCGCCCATTGTCGATTCTGGATGAGAACCAACAAGCCGACGCGATCCTGGAAACCTGGTTCGCCGGTACCGAAGGTGGCAACGCCATCGCTGACGTGCTGTTTGGTGACTACAACCCGTCGGGCAAGCTGCCAATCACTTTCCCACGCTCGGTGGGGCAGATTCCGACTTACTACAACCACCTGACCATCGGCCGGCCGTTCACGCCGGGCAAGCCGGGCAACTACACCTCGCAGTACTTCGATGACGTCACCGGCCCGCTGTTTCCGTTTGGCTATGGCTTGAGCTACACCACGTTCAGCCTGTCGGACATGGCGCTGTCGTCCACCACACTGAACAAGACCGGCAAGCTCGACGCCAGTATCACGGTTAAAAACACCGGCAAGGTCGATGGCGAAACCGTGGTGCAGTTGTATATCCAGGACGTGGCCGGCTCGATGATCCGCCCGATCAAGGAGTTGAAGAACTTCCAGAAGGTCATGCTCAAGGCCGGTGAAGTGCGCACGCTGCACTTCACCATCACCGAAGAAGACTTGAAGTTCTACAACACCCAACTCAAGTACGCCGCTGAGCCGGGCGAATTCAACGTGCAGATCGGGCTTGATTCCCAGGATGTACAGCAACAGACGTTCGAGTTGTTGTAACCCCACGCAGCCCCCTCTTCGTTGAAAAGGGGGCTCGCGCACCAGCCCGTTGCAGCCAGCAGAAAGTCAAGCTTCCCACCCTCCTCCAAGCCAAGTCCTACAGCACTCCCCAGCCCATTCGCACACCCTGTCAGCCCGAATTTAAGTGCAGGTGCGTGGACTATGTCGCCCCTAAAAAAAGCCCGAGTGGCAGCAAAAAAACTGCCCGCTCAATCATCGTTCAAGCGAAATGCCATCGCACTCTGTGTGCTTGGGTGCCTCTCGGGTATGCCCGTTGAAGCAGCGACCTATGTCGAGCAAGGCCGTCTGCACGATGCAGCCAGTTGGCGCAGTGAGGAATTCAATAAAGATTGGGGCCTGGCCGCAATCCGTGCTGATTACGCCTATGCCAGAGGTTTGAGCGGCGAAGGTATACGCCTTGGCATTTACGACACTGGAACCGACTTGCGCCATGGCGATTTTTCCGGAAAGGAACGTAATGGCGTGCGCTTGGCAGACCCGGGCTGCGCGAGTGACACGATATTATCCGGTGGCTGCTTCTACAGCGAAGGAGACCGTTCTGTGGTGAATTTTTATGATTTGCCGCCCGGTGCGGTGGAAGCGCTAGCCGAAGCTGTCGCCGATGGCAATCTCACCGAAGAGCAACTCCAACAGTACCTTCAGGTCGCAGGCACACACTACGACCCACACGGCACCTTCGTTGCGGGAAAAATACTCGCCAACCGCGATGGCAGCGGTATCCAAGGCGTCGCTTACGCCGCCAGCCTCAGCGCCGTACGCAGGTTCAGTAACAGCTATCGAGACTCGCCCTTTGTGTTCGGACCGTCACTGAGCATCTCTTCCGCAAGCCCGGAAGCAATCCAGGCCACGTACGCCCAGTTACAAGAACAAAAAGTGCGCGCCATCAATCACAGCTGGGGGTACATCGAGCCATTCGCGAGCGTGGCCGAATTGGATAACGCCTTAAACAACACAACATATCGTGAACTCGGGGCCATAGCCGACGGTGCTCTCAAATACGGCATGCTGCACATATGGTCAGCGGGCAATACACAAATTGCCAATGCCTCCCCGCAAGCAGCCCCCATCGCCGGGCTTCATCCCAGCCTACCCAGAGCAATCAAGGAGCTGGAACCCTATTGGCTGACCGTGGTAAACCTCAATCAAGGCCTGACGTTGAGCGATTTTTCCTACCGTTGCGGCGTAAGTAAAGACTGGTGCCTGGCCGCACCTGGAACAGATATCACGTCTTCCTGGGTCACAGGCCCAGTGCAAACCGAAACACAATTAGACAGCGATGATGACGTCAATGGTTTCAGAGTCACCGGCGACAAGCCCGAATTTGGTTACCTGACGTCCTCGGGCACCTCCATCGCCGCCCCCCACGTCACCGGCGCGCTGGCACTGCTGATGGAACGCTTCCCCTACCTCGACAACCCACAAATCCGCGACGTACTGCTGACCACTGCGACTGACCTCGGCGAGCCGGGTGTGGACGACGTCTACGGCTGGGGCCTGTTAAACCTGAAAAAAGCCATCGACGGCCCTGGCCAACTGCGTGTCGACACTTCGGTGAACATGGACCGCCCCGCCGGTGGCGCGATTGTCTGGCAAGGCGGCGCCTGGGACGATTGGCGCAACGATATCAGCGGCCCGGGACGCCTGGAAAAAACCGGCATCGGTTGGCTGCGCCTGAGCGGTAATAACAGCTTCGCCGGCGCCACACTCACGCAGGGCATTCTCGAGCTGGACGGCACCAACCACCTCAAGGGCGACGTCAACGTCGACGGCGGCGTGCTGCGCCTGAACGGCTCGTTGGCTGTCGAGGGCGACTACACGCAAGCCACCGGTTCAACCCTGATGACCGGCTTGGTCGCTCAGGCAGATCCGGCAAAACTGCAGGTCAGCAACCAGGCATCCATCAATGGCGGCTCGCTATACCTGAGCGCGCAACCCAATCGCTATTACCTGGGCCAGCGCTACAGCATCCTCCAGGCCCAAGGCGGGGTGAACGGCGAGTTTACCTCGATTGATCGCCGTGAATTTTCGCCTTTCCTGAGTGTTTCCCAGGTCAAGGAAGGTAACGCGTTACAGGTGGAATTCGGCCGTGGCCGGTCACTGGCCTCGGCAGCAGGCACTGCCAACCAGCGCGCCGTCGCCGATGCCGCCGACGCTGAAAACTTACCCTCCCCACTGCTGCAACGCCTAGCCGCATTGTTTCCCGAGCAGGCACCTTCGGCGCTGGACCAATTGAGCAGCGAGTTGCATGCCAGCACCCAAGCGGTAGTCATCGAGAACAGCCGCGTATTGCGTCAGGCAGCATTCGACCGTCAGCTTGGCGCGCAAAGCAATCGCGGTGCTCAGCCAAAGGCGCTGAACCAGGGTGTCTGGGTGCAATTGCCCCGCCAATCCGGCCAACTCGCCGGCGACAGCAACACCGCGCGCACTGCCCACAGCAGCACAGGCCTGCTAATGGGGTTTGATCACACACTGGAACAAGGCACGCGACTGGGTGTGGTTGCCGGCAGCAGTCAAACCGAGGTGAAGGCCGGAGCACGCGGCAAAGCCAGTGTCGAAAGTTTCCAATTGGGCCTGCACGCTGGCCACAACTGGGACGCTTTCGGCCTGTATGGCGGCATTGCGTATGCGCAACATGAGATCGAGACAAAACGCCGCGTCAGCTTCCCCGGTATAGAGAACCGTCTGTCCACCAAGTACGCCAGCCGCACCGTGCAGACCTTTGCCGAGGCTAACTATAAGTTCAGCCATGACTTCTGGGATTGGCAGCCCTACTTGCAACTGGCCAATGTGCAACAGCGCAGCGACGGCTTCAACGAACGCGGCGGTATTGCTGCACTGCGCGGCAAACGCTCGAAAGAGAACGTCAACCTGACCACCGGTGGTGTAAGGTTCAACGTTGACCTGGGCCAGGCGCAGATCGGCCCGTCGTGGTTGAGCCTGCGTGGTGGCCTAGCCTACACCCATGCCAGCGGCGATCTGCAACCCACCACCCAGGCGGCTTGGGACGGCGGGCGTGTGGCGAGTGTCAGCGGCGCGCCGCTGGACCGGCTCAGCGCCCGATTGGAACTGGGCGCCACCGCACGCCTGACACGCGACAGCGCACTGGACTTCGGTTTCAGCCAACAGCGCGGCGAACGCACGCGAGACCAAAGCATCACCGCGCAGTATTCGCTGCAGTTTTAAGCCCGATTGTCTGCAAAGGCGGGGGCCCTACCCCCGCCGATCCAGCAAGTTGACCACCAACCGGTCTATCCAGCCCCACACCCGCTGCTTCACCCGTCGCCACAATGGCCGGGCCTTCCAGGCTTCCAGGCTCACCGCCTGGCTCTGAGCAAAATCGCGTTCGAAACTGCCCGCCACGGCCAGCGTCAATTCCGGGTCCAGCGCTTCCAGATTGGCTTCCAAGTTGAAGCGCAAATTCCAGTGGTCGAAATTGCACGAGCCAATACTCACCCAATCGTCCACCAGCACCATTTTCAAGTGCAGGAAGCACGGCTGGTATTCAAAAATCTGCACGCCAGCGCGCAGCAAGCGCGGGTAATAGCGGTGCCCGGCGTAGCGCACCGACGGGTGATCGGTGCGCGGGCCGGTCAGTAGCAAGCGCACATCCACACCGCGCCCGGCGGCGCGACGCAAGGCCCGACGCACGCTCCAGGTTGGCAAAAAATACGGCGTGGCCAGCCAGATACGCTGCTGGCTGCTGTTCAAGGCGCGGATCAGTGATTGCAGGATGTCGCGGTGCTGACGGGCGTCGGCGTAAGCCACGCGGCCAAGGCCTGGCCCGGTCGCGGGTACTTTCGGCAGGCGCGGCAGACCGAAATGGGTGGCGGGTTTCCATTCCCGGCGCGCGACATTGGCGTGCCACTGGCGGTCGAATAGCGCCTGCCAATCCAGCACCAACGGGCCGCTGATTTGCACCATCACTTCATGCCAGTCGGCGGTGTCTTGCCCCGGCGTCCAGAATTCATCGGTCACGCCAGTGCCACCCACCACTGCGACGCTCTGATCGATGACCAACAGCTTGCGATGGTCGCGATACAGGTTGCGCATCCAGCGGCGCCAGCTCAGCCGATTGTAGAAGCGCAGCTCCACGCCCGCATCCGTCAGCCGCTTACGCAAACTCAGGGTAAACGCGAGGCTGCCGTAATCATCGAACAGGCAACGCACCCGCACGCCGCGTTCGGCGGCGAGTACCAATGCCTGCACCATCGCTTCGGCACACGCCCCGGCTTCGACCAGGTACAACTCCAGGTCGACGTGCCGCTCAGCGCGGTCGATGCCCATCAGCATCTGCGGAAAAAAACGAGGCCCGTCGATCAACAACTCGAAACGGTTGGCGCTGCGCCACGGAAAAACCGCGCCGCCCATGTCAGCGCGCCGTGAAGATCAGTACCGCACCCACCGGCACCGACAAGCTGATCGACTTCAGCCCAGCCGCCTTGCGCAACCCGGCGACGCCCGGTACCAGGCCGAAGTCCTCGGCGTGCAGCACCACGGGCTCCAGGGTCACGACCTGGAAACGCCGATCATCCAGGCGCGTGGCCAGGAGTTCAGCGCTGTAGGTTTGGGTTTTGCCGTGCAGGGTCACGGACAACGGCAGGCGCAATTCCAATTGTGCGCCGGGGGCCAGGTCGTTGATCGGTTGCAGATTGATCTGCGCGCTTATCAACGCGTTGGGGAAGGTCTTGATCTCGAACAGGTCATTGCGCATGCGCTCATCACGCAGCGGAATGCCGCTGTTGATCGACTCCAGCTCCACTTCCAACTGCGCCGCGCCATTGCTGTCGACTTTGCCGTGAAGCACCAGGAAGCGCTGGACTTCGGCGATCTCGGTGTTTTTGGTGGTGACAAACGAGAGGCGCGAGGATTCGTTATCCAGGTACCAGTCGGCATGGGCAGGCATAGCGGCGGCGGCCAGCAAGGCGAAGGCCAGGGGTTTGGAGAGAGAGGCGTTGAACATAAAGACTCGTGGGGCAAAAAACCTGGACGAACCTTAAGCGCAATGTGATGAACGGCGCAAATCCAATGTGGGAGCTGCCGAAACTCCCCGTGGCGAGCGGGCTTGTCGAATCGTCGCAGCGCCCGCGTGGGCTGCGAAGTAGCCCAAAACCAGCCTCCACGGTGTGTCTGAAACATCGCATGCTTCTTCACTAGGGCCGCTACGCAGCCCAACGCGGGCGGTGCGACGAATCGACAAGCCCGCTCGCCACAACGGCCTTATCTACAAGGGACGTGCGCTGTGTCAGGGGTTCAGGCGGCAGCCTTGGCGGTCGCCGAGCCATCTGGCGCTGTGGGTTCGGCCGAGCCCGCTGGCGGTGACTTCACTGCGTTCCGGGTTGTCGCTGAATGCGCTGGTCGGCACGTATTGCTTTACATACCCGCGGCAATACTCGGCGGGATTGTTCTCCACATACCGGCACGAGCAGTACTCCTTGGCGGTGTACGCCGCGATGATGTCGGGGAAGGCTTGCAGGTTGACGCGTTCGTGCCACACCCAGGCGAACAGGGCCAACAGCAGCAACAGGAAAACGCTGGTAAATGGACGACGCCGGATCATGGTTGCACCGCCGCGAGTACGCGCTTGAGTAGTTCGTTGTGGTGGTAAGTGTCGTCGCGGTCGTCGGCGTAGCGCACGATGACCAGGTGTTCATCGGGCATCACGAACAGTGCCTGACCCCAGTGGCCGAGGGCGGCAAAGGTGTCGGCGGGCGCGTCGGGCCAGGGTTTGGCGGCGCCTTGCACTTCGCGGTTAAGCCACCACTGACCGCCGGGGACGGCTTCGTCCTGGCCGGCTTTGTAATGGACGAAGGGTTGGCGATTGAAGTCGACCCAGTCTTTGGGCAGCAATTGTTGGTCGCCCCAGCGCCCATCCCGCGCCATTAACAGGCCGACGCGCGCCAAATCGCGGGCGGTAAGGTAGGCGTAGGACGAGGCGATGAAGGTTTCGTCGGTGTCGGTTTCCCAGATGGCGTTGCGGATGCCCAGCGGTTTGAAAAGCGCGTCCCACGGGTAGGTGATGTAGGCCTTGTGGCCGAGCATGCCTTTGAGGGTGGCGGACAGGATGTTGCTGTCGCCGCTGGAGTAGCGGAATGCCTGGCCCGGTGCGGTGGCGGTTGCGGTGTCGGCCGCGAACTGCGCCATGTCGCTGCGGCCACGGGTGTAGAGCATCGCCACCACCGAGGATTTCAGCGGCGCGTATTCGTAGTCTTCCTGCCAATCGAGGCCTGAGGCCCAGTGCAGCAGGTCGGCTATGGTCACAGCGGGGTGTTGTTTCATCGGCGGGTAGAAGCGTGCGGCGGGGTCGGTGAGTTTGAAGCGGTTTTCGCCGTAGGCCACGCCGAGCACGGTGGCCATCAAGCTTTTGCTGATGGACCAGGTGAGGTGCGCAGTGTTGGCGGTGGTCGGGGCGGCGTAATGTTCGTAGATGATTTGGCCGTCGCGGATAATCAACAAGGCATCGGTGCGGATACCTGTGCGGGTGCTGTCGTCGCGCGCGGGGAACGCATAGGTGGTCAAGGCATCGACGGCCGGGCCTTCGAGCGCTTTGCCTTCGGACCATTCCTTGTCAGGCCAGGTTTCGGCGTGGGCGGTAAGGGAGACTAACACTAGGGCAATGTACAGCAGGCCTCTGAACATGGACGCAAACTCAAGGGTGGCATTCGTGATTGCGAGGCTAGACGAGGTGGATGACGATTTTGTTACGGGAAGTGTCAGGGGTGCTTGTCCGTTAGTGGGTTAACGGACAGGCACTTGGCCTGACTTCAGCTTCAACGGCCATCGCGGGCAAGCCCGCGCCACAGAGGTTATACGGGCTCAATCATCGAGCTGTGCGGGGGCTGGCTTGCTGCCGGCCTTGGCCGGTTTGGCAGGCTTGCTGCCTTTGGCTGGCGCCGCTGCAGCAGGCTCAGGTTCAGCAGGTGCAGCGAGTTCTTTTTCGGCCATGGGCATCTGGTCGATGGCACTGAAAAACTCTTTCACGTCGAGCGTATCCGGCGGCACATTCTTCTCGAGTTTCTTCTCGCCATCCTTGCCCACCAGAATCACCTTGGTGCCGCTGCCGGCACCCAGCTTGAGCGCACGAATCAACGCATTGGTTTCAGGTGGCGTGAGCTTCTTGTTGTCTTTGGCGTCCTTGGCGAACTTTTCCCCTTCCGCGCCAATGCTGCCGAACTTCACGGTGTAGAACACCATGCTGCGTTCTTCAAAGGATTGCCTGATGGCTGGCTCGTCCAACTGCTTCTGGAGCGTGGACAACGTGGAGTTGCCGGAATCAAGTTCCACGACCACCAGTGGGCGGGACTTTCCCAGGTCTTGCTTGAGCGGGTTGATATCATCAGCGGCCAACAGCGGCCCCGTAATAGCCATCAAGGTAGCCAGGGTCAGCGACCGGATGAGCATGCGCACCTCCTTTGAATTCCATGCAGGGTTCTTGAGTTTCATGTCTGCGACAGTCAAATTCAAGGATGATTCCTACACTGCTTTGAGAAAGGGTAGGTCAGGACGCCCGCTACGCAAGGGCGCAACGGAGTTCATGGGTCATTGTTTCCGCTGATTGCGGACACATCATGAGACGCTCCACTGCGGCCAATGCCGCGCAAACACGGGCGCCACGACCGGGTCGGCATCCACCTGCGCCAGCGTCTGGGCAAACCCTGGAGCCAGAGCGCTTAACACCTCGCGCGCGCCATCCCAACGCGACACTGCCGCCGCCATGATGCCCAGTGCATTCGGCGCAGCGCCGGGGGCAAACAGTTGGTCGGAGAACTGATCGGCAAACACCACCCAAGCCTGATGCAGGTAGCGGCGGGTGCCGGTGGTCAATTGTGCCTGCACGGTTTGGTCCGCCTCCCCCAGCCAGCGCTGCGGGTAGTCGATGATGCCGATCGCCGAGTAGCAATTGGCGGCGATGTACACCAGGCCTCGGATGATCTGCGCGCGGTTGCCGGCCAGTAGCTCGGAGGCGGGAAATTCCAGGCCGAGGTGGATCAGGATGGCGGCGCTTTCGGTCAGCACCTGGCCATCGGGCGTCACCAGGGTGGGGATTTGCTTGAGCGGGTTGATACGCGCCAGAGCCTCGCTGCCCTCGCTGTCTTCCCAGGAGCTTGCGTCGATTCGACGCCACTGCACCGCGCAACGCTGCAGGGCGATTTCGATCATGCAGGCGCCGGATTCGTCGATGCCATAGAGTGTGTACATGGTTGCGCCGTCTGGAGTGGTCGTCGGTGACAAAGAGTGCAGGCTCCCACGGCCCTTGGGCAAGCGTTTTAAAACAGGCCCATTTGCCCACCGACCAGGGTGCCGAAATCATCATTGACGAACGGCAGGATCGCGTCGGCCACCGGCTGTAATTGCTTGGTGACGTAGTGGTCGTAGTCGATAGGCGCCTGGCGCACTTCCAGCGGCTCGGGGCCGTTGACGCTGATCACGTAGCTGATCCAGCCGCCGCGCTGGTACTGGCGCGGGCGCCCCAGGCGGTCGTTGTATTCATCGGCCAAACGCGCGGCGCGCACATGGGGCGGCACGTTGCGTTCGTAATCGTCCAACCGGCGACGCAGGCGTTTGCGGTAGATCAGCAAGTCGTCGAGTTCGCCACTCAAGGTGCGGCGCACGTAGTCGCGGACGTAATCCTGATGGGGCTGGCGGTGAAAGATGCGCTGGTAGAGTTCCTGCTGGAATTGCCGCGCTAGCGGCGACCAGTCGCTGCGCACGGTTTCCAGGCCTTTGTAGACCATGTCTTCGCGGCCATCGCTGTGCACCACCAACCCGGCATAACGCTTCTTGCTGCCCTCCTCCGCGCCACGAATGGTCGGCATGAGGAAGCGGCTGAAGTGGGTTTCGTATTGCAGTTCGAGGGCGCTTTGCAGGCCGAATTCGTTGAGCAAATGCTCGCGCCACCACGCGTTGACGTGTTGCACCAGCGCCTGGCCGATGCGGCTGGCGTCTTCTCCGGAATGGGCGCTGCCGAGCCAGACGAACGTGGAGTCGGTGTCGCCGTAGATCACTTCGTAGCCCTTGGCCTCTACCAGTTCGCGGGTCTGGCGCATGATCTGATGGCCGCGCATCGTGATGGAGGACGCCAGCCGGGTGTCGAAGAACCGGCAGCCACTGGACCCGAGTACGCCGTAGAAGGCGTTCATGATGATTTTCAGGGCTTGGGACAGCGGCGCATTGCGTTCGCGCTTGGCCGCTTCACGGCCCTCGGAGACGCGGGTGACGATGGACGGCAGGCAGTGGCGGGTACGCGAGAACCGCGCGCCGCGAAAGCCTTCCACCGAGTCGCTGTCGTCGGGGTATTTGAGGCCTTCGATCAGGCCCACGGGGTCGATCAGGAAACTGCGGATGATTGATGGGTAAAGGCTTTTGTAATCCAGCACCAGCACCGATTCATAGAGACCGGGGCGGGAGTCCATGACAAATCCGCCGGGGCTGGCCTCGGGCGGCTTGTCGCCCAGGTTCGGCGCGACGAAGCCCTGGCGGTGCATCAACGGCATATACAAGTGAGTGAACGCGGCGACAGAACCGCCGTTGCGGTCGGCCGGCAGCCCGGTGACGCTGGCCCGTTCCAGCAGGAACTTGAGCAGTTCGGTCTTCTCGAAAATCCGCGTGACCAGCTCGCAGTCCTTGAGGTTGTAGCGCGCCAGCGCGGGCTTGTCCTCGGCGAACATGCGGTTGATTTCGTCCATGCGCTGGTACGGCGTGGAGATATCCTTGCCTTCGCCGAGCAGGGTTTGCGCAACGTTTTCCAGGCTGAAGGATTCGAAGCTCCAGGTGGCTGAACGCAAGGCCTCGATGCCGTCGATGATCAGCCGCCCGGCCGCCGCCGCGAAGTAGTGATTGCGGCTGCCGTGCTCGCGCCAGGCCATGGGCTCGTTACCGCGCCCCAGCATCAGCGGCACGTTGAGGCGTTGGGCGTGTTCATGGAGCACACGCAGGTCGAACTGCACCACGTTCCAGCCGATGATCGCATCGGGATCAAAGGTGGCGAGCCATTCATTGAGGCGTTCGAGCAGTTGCGCGCGGGTGTCGCAGTACTCGAGCTTGAAGTTCACCGCGTCGGGTTTGTTCGGCGGGCCGAGCATGTACACCTGGCGCTCGCCGCAGCCCTCGAGAGCGATGGAATAGAGATCGCCTTGGGCGGTGGTTTCGATGTCCAGGGACACCAGTTTCAGCGGCGGACGGTAGTCGGGGTCGGGTTTCATCTGCGCGTCGCACAGCACGCCGCTGGCGTCCGGCGTGCCGCCGAACAACACCGGGGCGGTGATGAAGCGCTCCATCATGTAGCGCTCAGGCGGGCGCACATCGCCTTCGTAGACGTCGACACCGGCTGCGCGCAGGCGTTTTTCCACGTCCATCGCCTGACGGTGTTGCCGCGTGTAGAGGCCCAGCACCTTGCGGTGATGGAAGTCGAGCAGCTCCAGCGGGCGCAATTCGATATCGCGCTCGCCCTTGAGCAGCCAATCGAGTGGCTTGCGATGAGCCTCGGGGATGAACATCACCGAGGTCTGCACAGGTAGACGGATAAACCTGGGGCCCATGTCGGTGGCCAGCCAGAAACTGACCTCCGTGCCCGCCGGCGTGTCACGCCAATGCCGGGTCAGGACAAAACCCTGCTGTAAATCCACCGTACCGCACCTCAGGAATTGCTTTCAGGGCGTGATTCTACTCGGCATCGGCGCAGACGCGGCAGGTTAACGCGCGCGCAGACCGCAATCTCACAATTCTGTTGCAAAACACTAATAACAATTACTATCATTTGCATCGGAGTCGTATCCGCGCAGTGAGGACGCGCAACGCTGTTGCCCCCTTTCCTCACCATTGACGGTTCGCCGTCAGGATCGATCATGCCCACCCGACTCTCCGTGCCCTTTCGCCCTACCCTGCTCGCCCTTTGCTGCTCACTGAGCGTCGCCGCGCATGCTGCAACCCCCGCCACCGCGCAGGATGCGAACAACGGTCAGAGCGGCAACACCGTGGAACTGGGCGCCACCAACATCAACGCCTATGCCCCCGCGCCAAATGCCCTGCCCCCGGCCTATGCTGGCGGCCAGGTTGCGCGCGGCGGTCAATTGGGTGTGCTGGGCAACCAGGACATCATGGACGCGCCGTTCAGCATGGCCTCCTACACCGAGAAGTTGATTCGCGACCAGCAGGCCGAGACCGTCGGCGATGTGTTGCTCAATGACTCGTCGG
Source organism: Pseudomonas sp. AMR01 (assembly GCF_041946035.1). Lineage (NCBI taxonomy): Bacteria > Pseudomonadati > Pseudomonadota > Gammaproteobacteria > Pseudomonadales > Pseudomonadaceae > Pseudomonas > Pseudomonas sp. AMR01. Next base: position 5,116 of record NZ_JAUTYR010000021.1, on the reverse strand, counting down.
TGCGCCAGGCATCGGGGTATGCCAACCAGGCACAGGCTTTCGTGATTCGTGGCTTGCCGCTTAATGGTGATGACATTTCGCTCAACGGTTTGTACGGCATCTTGCCGCGCCAGATCATGTCCACCGACGCGCTGGAGCGCGTGGAAGTGTTCAAGGGCCCCAACGCGTTTATCAACGGCGTCACGCCGGGCGGCTCCGGCATCGGCGGCGGTGTGAACCTGCAGCTCAAGCGGGCCGATGACGTACCGTTGCGCCGCTTCACGACCGACATCAGCAACGATGGCCGGGTTGGCGAACACCTGGACATCGGTCAGCGCTTTGGAGAGGACAACCGCTTTGGCGCACGGGTGAATATTTCTCAGCGCGAAGGCGATACCGGCGTGGACGATGAGAGCCAGCGCGCGAAGCTGTTTTCAGTCGGTTTGGACTATCGCGGGGATGCGCTGCGCGTGTCGGGTGACTTTGTTTATCAGAAGCAACAGGTTAATGGCGGACGCAATTCGGTGCTGCTGGGCAGTGGGCTGACGAGCATTCCAAAAGCGCCGTCAGCCGATACCAACTACGCGCCTAGCTGGGGCACCACTAGCCTGGAAGACACCTTCGGCATGCTGCGTGCCGAGTATGACCTCAACGATAACTGGACCGCCTATGTCGCTGGCGGCGCCAAGCACACCAACGAGATCGGGCGGTATTCGTCGGTCACTCTCAACGACGCACTGGGCAACGCCACGGTCAGCGGCTCGCACATCGCTCACCAGGAAGACAACACCAGCTTGATGGCGGGCTTGAACGGCAAGTTCCAGACCGGCGCTGTCAGCCATAAATTGAATTTCGGGCTGACCGGAATCTGGGCTCAGACGCGAAATGCCTTTGACTTCGCTTCCGGCACCCAGCCGACCAATATTTACAACCCGGCCGACGTGAGCGCACCGGCCAAGGGCGGCTTCACCTCGGGCAGCGACCTCAACGACCCAGGCATCACTGCCAAAACCTTCGCCCGCAGCGCAGCGGTGTCGGACACGTTCGGCTTTATGGATGACCGTTTGCTGTTCACCGCCGGCCTGCGTCGCCAGGAACTGGTGGTGCAAGGCTACGCGTACGGCACCGGTGAGCGCACCGCCAACTACGCCAAGGGCATTACCACGCCGGTGTATGGCCTGGTGTTCAAGCCGTGGGACCATGTGTCGTTCTACGCCAACCATATCGAGGGACTGGCTTCAGGGCCGACAGCGCCAACAACATTCAGCGGCGCCGTAGTGACCAACGGCAACCAGACCTTCGCACCTGCGCGTTCGAAACAAACCGAGGCCGGCGTCAAGGTCGATATGGGCACCTACGGAGCGACGCTGGGCGTGTACCGGATCGAGCAACCGACCCAAGGCTATTCCCAACTCAATGCAGACGGTGGCGCGACCTTTGTGTTTCAGGGTGAGCAAGTCAACAAGGGCGTAGAACTGAACGTCTTCGGTGAACCGATCAGCGGCCTGCGCTTGTTGGGCGGCGCGACGATTATTCATACCGAGGTCAATGGCACCCAAAATGGCGCCAATGATGGCAACCGCGCCATTGGTGTGCCGTCGTTTCAGCTCAATGCTGGTGTGGACTGGGATGTACCCGGCCTGCAAGGCGTGAGCGTCAACGGGCGTATGTTGCGCACCGGCGGCCAGTACGCCGATGCCGCGAACAACCTGAGCCTGCCAACATGGAACCGTTTCGATGTGGGCGCGCGGTACAACTTCAAGGTCGATCAGCGTGATGTGACGTTGGGCGCGACCGTGGAGAACGTGGGCAATACCAAGTACTGGGAGTCGGCGCTGGGCGGTTATCTGACCCAAGGCGACCCGCGTGTGGCGAAGTTGTCGGCGACGGTGGATTTCTAACCGCGTTACTGAAGAAAAACCAGGTGCCCGTGGAAATCACCACGGTTCACAAAGGCTTAAGGCAGTGAGGATGGGCATCAGCACTGATGCCCATTCGGGTCAGGCGCGACGAGGCTGGTTCAGATAGCTTTCGATGTTGCCCATTTGCTCATCCCAGCCGCGGGAGTTCATCTTGAAGGCTTTCTGCCGACGAGCCACAGGGATTGCGTCAAAGCCGGACTCAACCACCCGCAGCAAGATACCCGGCGCGCGATCTTCGAGGGTGAATTCCACCAGGGTGGGGGTTTCCTTTTCGTAGTCGACGCCTCTCTCAACCGCAAAGGGGTGCCACCAGAATGAAAACAGCGTTTGCGGCAGGATCCGCTCGATTTTGGCCTTCCACACGACGTGCTCGTAGCCGGGGTAGGTAATCTGCGCTTCGATGTTTTCCCCGACGGTGAAGGTTTTACCCTTAAGGGCAATACCAAACCAACTGCCAAATTGCTCGGCGTCGGTCAGTGCTTCCCAGACTTGTTTACGTGAAGCATTGAGCAGGACTTTCCGTTCGATGCGATCTAATACGTGCATAAGTCACCTCCTCCATTGACAGTAGGCGACATCGATCAATGCGCAAACTCGGCGTGTGCGCGATGATGATGAGCCCATCCTTGAACTGGCAATACGTTATGACTGACCCGTTGAATGGAAGTTGCTTCTGTAAAGCCGTGCGCTATCAGGTGGACAGCCTGGACATGCCGATCAGCCATTGCCATTGCGAAAGCTGCCGCAAGGTCCACGCAGCGGCGTTCGTTGCGACTGCGGGCGTGATGCGCGAACACTTTCGCTGGACGCAAGGCGAGGCGCTGTTGTCGTCATTTGAATCATCGCCGGGTAAGTTCAGGCATTTCTGCTCGCGTTGCGGCTCACACCTGATGGCGCAGCGCGAGCATCAACCCCATGTGATTGTGCGGGTGGCAACGCTGGATGATGACCCCGGCGTGCGGCCTAACTCGCACATCTGGACCGCCCATGATGTGCCATGGCTGGCACATGAGGGCGTTGAGCAGTGGGACGAGTGGAAGGCTTGAGTTAAACGTGCGGATCGCCGGGCGCTTTGGCCGGCGTCGCGTACTGCGGCTTCAAGTGGCCTTCCTGGTCGAGTAACCAAGCGTCCATGATTTGCCGCACTACCGGGCCCGCCACGCGACCACCGGCCTCACCGTTTTCAATCATCACCGAGATCACGATTTTCGGATGTTCGGCGGGCGCGAAGCCAACAAACAAGGCGTTGTCGCGGTGGCGCTCCAGGGTCTTGTTACGGTTGTAACGTTCACCCTGCTTGATCGCGACCACTTGCGCCGTACCACTCTTGCCGGCGATCCGGTACTGCGCGCCGACCGCCGCCGCCCGGGCAATACCGCGCGGGTCGTGCATCACCAACTGCATACCGTGGTTGACCTGCTCCCAATCACGCGGGTCCTTCAAGACCACGTTGGGCATCGGGTTTTCATCCACCGGCGGCACGCCGTTGATGGTCTTGGCCAGGTGCGGCCGGTTCCACACGCCCTTATTGGCAATCAACGCAGTGGCCTGGGCCAATTGCAGCGGTGTGACCTGCATATAGCCCTGGCCGATGCCGAGGATCACGGTTTCACCCGGGAACCACGGTTGGCGCCGCGTCGCGCGCTTCCAGGCTTGAGAAGGCATCAGGCCAGCTGACTCTTCGAACATGTCGAGAGAGACTTTTTGGCCGAGGCCGAATTCGGTGAGGTAGTCGTGCAGGCGGTCGATACCGAGCTTGTGGGCCAGGTCGTAAAAGTAGGTGTCGTTAGAACGCATGATGGCCGCGTCCATGTCCACCCAGCCGTCACCGCTGTGGTTCCAGTTGCGGTATTTGTGATCAAAGTCGGGCAACTGGTAATAGCCGGGGTCGAACACCCGGGTTTGTGGAGTGACGACGCCACTGTCGAGGCCAGCAATGGCCACTTCCGGCTTGATAGTCGAACCGGGCGCGTAGAGCCCGCGCAATACGCGGTTGAACAGCGGCCGGTCGATGGAATCATGCAGCGCCGCGTATTCCTTGAAGCTGATGCCGGTAACGAACAGGTTCGGATCGAAACTCGGCTTGCTGACCATCGCCAGTACTTCACCGGTTTGCGGGTCGAGCGCAACCACGGAGCCTCGACGATCGCCCAGAGCTTCCTCTGCCGCTTCCTGAAGCTTCACGTCGAGGCTCAGTACGATGTTTTTGCCGGGGATCGGGTCGGTGTGCTTGAGCACGCGCAATACGCGGCCCTGGGCATTGGTCTCGACCTCTTCATACCCGACGTGACCATGCAACTCGGATTCGTAGAAACGTTCTATACCGGTTTTACCGATGGACTGGGTACCGCGATATTCCACGGAGTCGAGGGCCTTGGACTCTTTTTCGTTGATGCGCCCCACGTAGCCAATCGAGTGAGCGAAGTGCGCGCCAAGCGGGTAATGGCGGACGAACTGTGGTTCGACATCTACGCCTGGCAGCCGGAACTCGTTGACGGCCAGCAGTGCGATTTGTTCTTCGGTCAATTCATAGAACAGCGTGACAGGCACAAACGGATGGCGGGCCTGCTTCAGCGCCTTGTCGAACACCGCGCGGTCTTCGGCAGGCAGGTGCAGCAGGTTAACGATCGCGTCCAGCTCACCCTTGAGGTCGGTGGTGCGCTCGCGGGTAATAGTCAAGTTGTAGCTGGGACGGTTGTCGGCCAGCACCACACCGTTGCGATCGTAGATCAGCCCCCGCGTCGGCGTAATCGGCAACACGTGGACACGGTTGTTTTCAGAAATAGTGGAGTGATAGTCGTACTGCACCACCTGCAGGAAATACATACGGCCCACTAGGGCGCAGGTAATGCCGATCACCAATAACGCGCAGGCGAGCAGGCGCTTATTGACCAGGCGGTTTTCTTTTTCGTGATCCTTGATAGGTATTGGTTCAGGCATTTCTACAGCATCTCGTTGAAGAAGGTCGACGCCGCGTCCTGCGGATGAAAGATCAATCCCTGTGAAAATGTGCTGCACCATACCAAAAATGTAGAAACACTTTGTATAGATTTCCTCAACGGTATGTTGGACGGGGGATTTTTCATGGATGGTCGGACTGCGGCAAGGGGAACTGTGACAAAACTTTCCTCGTAGTACTTTCCGACCGCCCAAAACAAAACCCCTGTTTGCGTTAGCAAACAGGGGTTTCGGAATTTAATCTTGACGATGACCTA
>NZ_JAUTYR010000104.1:0-713 GCF_041946035.1 Pseudomonas sp. AMR01 | reverse complement strand
ACGAGATTATAACTCTAAGAGTTAATCTCATTAAAACAACAGTTATGAAAAGTATGTTTGAAAAATTGCAAGATTATTTCAATAATACTTCCCGAGAGCAAGTAGTCAAAGATTGGGAATTATCTTCTAAATACGATGAAGTGATTTCTCCAAACGTGGAAGAATTTATTGAATGTTCTCGTTACTTTTTTGAATTGGAAAAGGAAATCCCAGATTTAAATCAAGAAAGTTTTGTCAATAACATTAAAAATCCGAATTTTAGTTCGGATTTTTTTTTGAACAACACTTATGGAAAAAGCAAGTTTCTCGATCGAGAAATACTTATTTAGTAAAGTCAATATAGACCTCGAAAATCATACATCTAATAAACGTTCTATTGATTTTAAGCCTTCGGGTGTATTTAAACAAGATTCTTCCACTTACGACTTAACCTTTGATTTTTCAGCGTACACTGAAAGTGATAAAGATGCTCAACCTTTTGTTACCAGTCGTTGTATAGGTACATTCAAATTCTCTTCTCTCTCTTCATTTGAAGAAATTCCATCTTATTTTTATAGGAATAGTATAGCGATCTTATTTCCATATTTACGGGCTTTTGTTAGTATGGTAACAATCCAGGCAAATATTCCTCCGGTTGTTCTCCCAACAATGAACCTTGCCAGTTTAGAGGTGCCCCTAAAAGAAAATACAAAGATAGCTTAAGTACATTTTTG
>NZ_JAUTYR010000103.1:0-726 GCF_041946035.1 Pseudomonas sp. AMR01 | reverse complement strand
AAAGGATTTGAGATCCGAAGAACAGGAGAAATATTAAAAAAGTAAGAAAACGGAAATTTTGAATTCGGTAAAACATCAATTCTTGTGCAACTATTCATCTGCCAGATAATCTCCTCTGTAAATGTATTTTACCTCAGCTTTATCCGGCGCTGCAAGATAATCAAATTATAGTTTTTTAAAGGACAGCTCCACCCGAAGGATCACTGTTTTTGTGAGACTGGGCAAGCAACATCCTTATTCCTATTTAGGGTCGAAGGACCTCATCCCTTGTAAAACTGAAAAGCTTGGGACTAAAGTTCAGCATCACCCACGCCCAATTCTGTGTGCTGTCTTTGTCTCCGCCCTTAAGCACCTCAAGTGATACTGTTCCAAACATTTGAGAATAGCCTACTCCTATTGAAAAGTCTTTCCTGATCTTATATACCCCCACCAGGTCTATCTCTGTTCCTAAATAATTATTGTAATTTTCACCTACTTCAGCTGCTGAAGAAAAGAAATGAGGGACAATAGTAAATTCTGTTTTTGACGATTTCCAAGAAAGTTTTCCATAGAGATCCAGCAGTCCCACATCATTTTGATGGTTTCCCACATAAAAATAATCCATCAAACCATTAAAGCCGTGGTTCGTACCGAAGAGAGGAGTGAAAGAGAAATTTTCACCTGTCAAAGACTCTCTGTCAGTTCCTGAAAGATATTCTCCTCCTGCCCCTACTATCCAGGCCGAAG
>NZ_JAUTYR010000020.1:0-82357 GCF_041946035.1 Pseudomonas sp. AMR01 | reverse complement strand
GCCAAAACTACTGCTGCAAAACCAGCCGCCAAGCCAGTTGCTAAAACTGCTGCTGCAAAACCGGCCGCCAAGCCAGCCGCAAAACCTGCTGCTGCCAAGCCAGCACCTGCTGCTACCCCGACAGCGTCCACCGCTCCAACTGCATCGGCCAGCAGCACGCCTGCGCCCGTAGCGCCAAGCTCCACTCCAACCAGCGCTTCCTAAGTGCCGGTGGCCACGACGCGCAGCAACTGCAGTGCGTCGTGGTCAAGGTTGGCGGCTTCGGTCGCCAGGCCTTCAAGCCAGCTGTGCTGACCCTTCTCTGGCGGCCATGGCTGCGCCAGCGTTTCCAGACGCACCAATAATTGCCGTTCGGCCTCCAGCTCCAGGGTTTTGACCCGCTCGCGTAACCCCGCCAATTGTTCATCTCGCTGCGCCATAGCTCGCCATTGCACGCGCACCTGCCGCAACGGCTCAATCACTTGCGACTGCCAGGGTTTGGCAACCTGTTCAAGCGCCTCTATCCGTTCGGCTGTCACCGCCACACCGCGTTGTTCCAGCCACGCCCCGCAAAGCAGCAGGCACACATCCGCCCCTTGATTCTGCAAGCGCAGGCAAGCGGCTTCGCACCCTGAGCGGGCGTAAGTCGACAGGGCAAAGCTCCACAGGTCAGCGCACATATTCTCACCCAAGCCAGCGGCCAACGAAGCTGGTAGACTCCGCCGCCATTATGATCCGACTTCAAAGCCTAACATTACAGCGTGGCCCGCAACGTCTTCTTGAAGACGCCGAGCTGACCCTGCACGCCGGTCACAAAGCCGGCCTGATCGGTGCCAATGGCGCCGGCAAATCCACGTTGTTCGCCTTGTTGCTGGGTGAGCTGACCCCGGATTCCGGGGACTGCTTGATGCCCGCCGACTGGCGCATCGCCCATATGCGTCAGGAGATCGATACCCTCGATCGCATCGCGATCGACTACGTGCTCGATGGCGACCTGCGCCTGCGCCAAGTGCAACACGACCTCGCCGAAGCCGAAAAAGCCCAGGATGGCGCCGCTCAGGCCCGCCTGCACTCCGAGCTCGACAGTGCCGACGGCTACACCGCCGACGCCCGCGCGCGCAAAATGCTTGCCGGTCTTGGCTTTACCAACGAGCAGATGGATCGTCCCGTCGCCGACTTCTCCGGCGGTTGGCGCATGCGCCTGAACCTGGCGCAGGCACTGATGTGCCCCTCGGACCTGTTGCTGCTCGATGAACCGACCAACCACCTGGACCTCGATGCGATCCTGTGGCTTGAAGATTTCCTCAAAAGCTACCCGGGCACTTTGTTGCTGATTTCCCACGACCGGGATTTCCTCGACGCCGTGGTCGACAACATCGCTCACGTCGAGCAGAAGAAAATAACGCTCTACCGTGGCGGCTACACCGCGTTCGAACGCGCGCGTGCCGAGCGTATGGCCCAGCAGCAGCAGGCCTACGAGAAGCAACAGGTGCAGCGTGCGCACATGGAAAGCTACATCGCCCGGTTCAAGGCCCAGGCCACAAAGGCCCGTCAGGCCCAGAGCCGGATCAAGGCGCTGGAGCGCATGGAAGAACTGTCGGCAGCGCACGTCGATTCGCCGTTCGACTTTGTGTTCCGCGAGTCGGTGAAGATTTCCAGCCCGTTGCTCGACCTCTCGGATGCGCGCCTGGGTTATGGCGACAAAACCATCCTGGAGAAGGTCAAGCTGCAGCTCACGCCGGGCGCGCGCATTGGTTTGCTTGGCCCTAACGGCGCGGGCAAGTCGACGCTGATCAAGAACCTCTCGGGTGAACTGCAACCGTTGGCTGGCCGCCTGACCCGTGGCGAAAACCTGGTGGTGGGCTATTTCGCCCAGCATCAGCTCGACTCCCTCGACTCCAAGGCCAGCCCGTTGCTGCACCTGCAGCGCCTGGCGCCGACCGAGCGCGAGCAGCCCCTGCGCGACTTCCTTGGCGGTTTCGACTTCCGTGGTGCGCGCATCGACGAACCGGTGCTGAATTTCTCCGGTGGCGAAAAAGCCAGTCTGGCCCTGGCGTTGATCGCCTGGGATCGCCCTAACCTGTTGCTGCTCGATGAGCCCACCAACCACCTCGACCTGGAAATGCGCCTGGCGCTGACCATGGCGCTCCAGGAATTCAGCGGTGCGGTGTTGGTGGTGTCTCACGATCGCCACTTGCTCAAAAGCACTACCGACAACTTCCTGCTGGTGGCCGACGGTAAAGTCGAAGAGTTCGACGGCGACCTCGACGACTACGCGCGCTGGCTGACCGACTACCGCCTGCGCAATGCACCGGCCAGTAACACGCCGGTCAACCCTGACAAAACCGACAAGAAAGCCCAGCGCCAAGCTGCCGCTGCGCTGCGTCAGCAATTGGCCCCGCACAAACGCGAAGCCGACAAGCTGGAAGCTGAACTGGGCAAGGTGCACGAGCGCCTGGCCAGGATCGAAGCGAGCCTGGGCGACAGCGCCGTGTACGAGGCGGCACGCAAGGACGAGCTGCGCGACCTCTTGGCCGAACAGGCCAAACTCAAGGTGCGTGAAGGGCAATTGGAGGAAACCTGGATGGAAGCCCTCGAACTGCTCGAAACCCTGCAAGCGGAGCTGGAGGCGCTGTCCTGATGGAAGCGCTGCAACTGCCGCTGCCGGCGCAATGGGTCGAGCCTGTGTGGATCGGCGTGCAAATCCTGCTGATCCTGCTGGCCGGCTACGTTGCGCAACGCTTTGTCGCCAAAGGCCTCACGCGCCTGGGCGAGCGCTACCCGTTACCGCCGCAACTGCTGATGCCGCTGCGCGGTGGTTTGCGCTGGCTGATCATGGGCAGTGCGCTGATCTTCGTCCTCGGCCGCCTGGGTGTGTCCGCCACCGTGTTGTGGACGGCTCTGTCGGGGTTTGTCGCAGTGGCCGCCGTGGCGTTCTTTGCCATGTGGTCGGTGTTGTCGAACCTGCTGTGTGCGATTTTGATCTTCACGGTCGGGCCATTCCGCCTCGGTGACATCGTCGAGCTGGTGGACACCGTTGACAAGCCTGGTGTGAAAGGGCGGGTAGTTGCGATCAATCTGCTCTACACCACGCTGATCGAAGTGGCAGAGGCGGGTACCGACAGCGCAATGGTACAGGTGCCCAACAGTCTGTTCTTCCAGCGCTCTGTGCGCCGTTGGCCAGGTACCCACGTATTCCCCGGCGACCGCTAGCACTCACACCGTGTAAAAATTGATAGCCAGCCTTTGGCCCGCGGAGTTAGCTTTAGCCACAACCGCTAACTTTCTCCTGAGGTGTGTAATGGCACTCGACACATGGCTGGCCTTTTTCGTGGCCAGTTGGATCATTTCCCTTTCTCCTGGCGCTGGCGCCATCGCGTCGATGTCCAGCGGCCTGCAATACGGTTTCCTGCGCGGTTACTGGAACGCCATTGGCCTGCAATTGGGACTGGCGATGCAAATCGCCGTGGTGGCGGGCGGGCTGGGTGCCATTCTCGCGACGTCGTCTACCGCGTTCTACGCGATCAAATGGTTTGGCGTGGCGTACCTGGTGTACCTGGCCATCAAGCAGTGGCGCGCCTTGCCGATGGACATGTCCGATGATGCGGCCGTGCGCCCCATCGGCAAGCCGATGGCGATGATGTTCCGTGGTTTCCTGGTTAATGCCAGTAACCCAAAGGCCTTGGTGTTCATGCTCGCGGTACTGCCGCAGTTTGTGGACCCGCACGCGCCGCTGCTGACCCAGTACTTGATCTTGGGCGCGACAATGATCAGCGTCGATATGATCGTGATGGCGGGGTATACGGGGCTGGCGTCGAAAGTGTTGCGGCTGTTGCGCACACCTAAACAGCAGAAGCGCATGAACCGTACGTTCGCCGGGTTGTTTGTCGGGGCGGCGGGTTTTCTCGCCAGCCTGCACCGCGCAACGGCATAACTGACTAAACCGGGTCAAAAATTTGGGAGCTGGCTTGCCAGCTCCCACAGTTGTTTTGGGTTGGCTGATTTACCCGATATCAGTGCAAAATTTTCGGCGCTTCATCCCGTGGCAGGTTATTGCGCAATGCAGGCTTGCCCGGGTCTTGGTAGCCCCCGCCCAGCTGCTCTGCCAACTGCCGTGCGACATCCTCACCCAACGCTTTCGACACTTCCCTCACCACACGTGGCCGGTTCAGGCTCACGCGCACATCTCGGCTGTTCACCAGCTTGGTGTCCTGGCCTTCACCCATGGCGGTAAACGCCGAGGTGATTTCGAAGGTGCGGGTGTTGATCAGGCTGAAATCCGCCACCAGTGTCAGGCCCAGTACGGCCGAGTAGCTGTTTGTGTGGTCCAGGGCGTTGATGTCCTGGGTGAAATCGATATCCGACAGCGTGCCGAACAGCACGTAGTCCGCACCTTTGAAGTTACCGGCCTTGATGCGCTTGATCACATCGTAGACGTCACCTTTGGCGTCGGCAGTGTATGGCGTGCCTTGCACCAACTGGAATTGGTGCGACTTGAGGATCTCGCCCTTGATGTCGCCGCTGAATTTGCGCAGCTCGGCCTGTTCGATGTAGCTGGTGCGGCTCTCGTACTCGCTGTAGCTCGACGCGCCGCTGGCTTGATAGGCACTGGCCTGGAAGTTGTTGCTGGCCGAGACCTGGTGGATGTACTCCTCAACCCGCGCCTCATAGGCCAGGTCTGTCACCGCGATCTTCGGGGCGGCTGAGGCGCCAAAGGCGCACAGCAGGCCGATCATGCCGATCCATGCACGCATCTGTCAGCGCTCCGTGGTCTTGCGGATTTCTTTTTCGTCCATCCATTCGGCCAGGCCGCTTTCGACGTCGATCAGTTGCAGGCTGAACTTGTAGAACACGTCCTTGTAGTCCGAGCTGCGCTTGACGATGGAGCTGATGGAGCCTTCCAGGCGGTACTTGGCCGCGACCATGTTGCCGGTTTTGCTCACGGAGGACTTTTTGTACAGGCCGCTCTGGTTCTGCAGCTTGAGTTGGTCGACCTGGCTTTGCATGTCGGTGTTGTCGCTGGCGAAACGTGCCGTGCCGGTCTTCATCAGTTGGGTCTTGATCGACGTGGTGATCTCGCGGGTATCGATGTACTCGCTGGTCTTGTTCTTCACGTCATACACCTGCACCACCGGGCGGCCTTGCAGGATGCCGGACTGCGCCAGGGAGCGGGTCATGCTTTCGGCGATCATCTGCAGGTCGGTGGAGCCGAACTCGTTGGTCACCAGCTCCACGGCTTTGGAGTCGCCATAGCTGATGTTCTTGCCGCCGAGTACCGGCGAGGTGTTGGCGCAACCGCTGGCCAGAAGGGCGGCCACGGCGAGGAACGAAAAACGTGCAAACATGGGGAAATCTCTCTGGAGCGTAAGAAAAGGAAGGCTCAAGGGGTTTTAACTTCGAGACGGAAATCTGCCGCCTGCGGCAGGTTGGCGATGGCCGGCAGGAAGGTCGCCTGATTTGCGTACAGGTTCAGCACTTTCCAGGTTTCTTCATCACCCACCGGGAAGCCGTCGGCACCCAACCAGGCGAAGCGGTAATACATCATCTGGTTGCTGCTGGTGATGTTGCTTAGTTGCACCTTGGCGGTCAGAAAGCCATTTTCGCGGGCGATACGAATGGCGCCGACAGCAATGCCCTTGAACTTGCCCATCACCACGATTTTGCTGGCCGCGCTGCCGGGTTCCGGTGGCGGCGGGGTGGCGCATCCAGCGAGCAGGATCAGCGCCAAGGCGCCGAGGATAAAATGACGCATAGCGTGCTCCTTAAGGTTGTTTGAGGGCGATGGTCTGGCTGGCGGCACCAGGCACCACTTGAGCGGCGAGGCCACCGGCGAATACCTGGTTGCCGACCACGCGCAGCGTGATCACTTGGTAGCGTTGGTCGGCCTTGACCGTTACCAGCGTGCCGCCCAGTGCGCTGGGCAGGCTGACGTGGTGCTCGCCCCGCTTGAGTCGCAGGCGCGTCACTTGGGTCATGTCTGGCAGGGTGCGCCAGGTGCGAGTGTCGGCGCCTTCGGTGACGGCCGAGGCGATGCCCAGCACCAGGCCGGCCATGGGGTTGGTTTTATTCAGATTGTTTTGCGTTATGCCACGGGAGACGGCACGTACGGTGGTGCGCAGGATAATCCCTGGCATGTCGTCACGCAGGGCGCGGCGAGACATGGCGGTGGTGCTGTTGAGCACGGTGAGGTTCTGCGGCTTGCCGTCGACACCGATCTGGGCGAAGGCTGAGGTAGACGTGTCGGCTTTGATTAACGGGAACGACAGCGGAGTGATCACCAGGTTGCCGTCGATAGGGATCGGCAGTGGCAACCGAATCGAATCGCGCGCAGGTGCCAGGCCGCTTTGGACGACTATCAGCACGTCGGTCTCATCGGCGCCGACCCTGGATTTGTCCAGGTCCAACAGGGCTTGTTCAAGCAACGGTGTATTGGGGCGCAACTCGGCGGCCTTGCGGTAGCCGGGTGCAGCCAGGTCTTTCTCGCCCAGGGCTTCGTAGACAAAGCCTGCCAGGTAATGGCTGAACGCACTCTGGTAGCTGTTCTTGAGGCCAACTACTTCCGGCGCATTCAGTGCTTCGATCGGGTAGCCGCGCAGGTCTTTGATCTGGGTGGTCACGCCCTGGCGCTCGGCTTCATTCTCGCGCTTGAGGTATTCCTTGTCGCGCAGGTCGGCGATTACGGCTTCGCGTTCGTGGGTTTTCTTGATTTCGGTACGCGCGTCGTCGAAGTCGTTCAGGGCCAACAGATTCAGGGCCATCTGCGTGGTGAGCATGACTTTTTCGTAGTCATAGCCTTCGTAGCGGCGCACTTTGTCGTTGACCAGGAAGCTGCCGAACTGGGCAAGGTATTTTTCGCTGTCGAACTTGACCGACTCTTCCCACTTGTAGACTTGCAGGTCGGCGCTGCGCCAGGCGGTCTGGCTGCCCGTGAGGTCGCCTTTGGCTCGTAGCAATTCGCCTTTCTCGAAGAAATAGAGCAGGTCTTTGTCTTCGCCGGTGTTGTTCTTTTCCAACAGCGTCAGGGCGCCGTCGACATTGCCCGTCGCCAGTTGCTGGTTAGTGGCTTGCAGCTCAGTGTCGTAGCTGCGAAACATCGAGCAGCCGGAAAGCAAGGTAACCGCCACGAGCGCGAGCGGGGGTAAGGCGCGAAATGCCATGTAAACTTCTTCCCTGAAAGTGTCCAGCTGATGTGATGAATCCTCATAAAAAAAAGGATTTAAATTCCCTTTCGAGCTAACAGGGCGCGGCATTATAAGCGGCATTACTGGCAAAACAATGGCTTTTTGCTGCTATGGAGGTGGCGGAAGTGCTATCGGCCTGCGTGAAAAACCCCTCGTCCCACGCACGGCAAATCACATACGCCTTGAGTCAAACCCGTTAAGCCTTAACAATGTGTTACTTCGTATTTCCCTTTGAGATTCATTCATGATTGCGCCTTTCCGTTTTCTGGCCTGGCTAATGCTGCCGGCCCTGATGTCGTGCAGTTTCAATCTGCTGGCCGCGACGGCCGAGGGTGCACCGCAAGCCCTGCACTTGCTCGACTACATTGGTGCTGACTACCCTCCCACGGTGAAAGCGGGGGAGGTTATCGACGAATCCGAATATCGCGAACAAGTGGAGTTTCTCGGGGTGTTGCAGGGGCTGGTGGCAGAACTGCCGCAGAGGCCGGAACACGCGGAGTTGGTCAAGGGTGTTGAGGAATTGTCAGCGGCTGTAACTGCCCGCCAGGACGGCGCAACAGTCGCCCGTCAGGCGCGTCAATTGGGCGCCAAACTGGCGGTGGCGTACGAGGTCAGCCAAGCGCCGGCAATCACGCCTGACCCGACACGCGGCGCGCCGCTTTACGTGCAACAGTGTTCTGTGTGTCACGGCGCCACCGGTGCCGGTGATGGCCCGGCGAGCGTGGGCATGACGCCGCCGCCCGCCAACCTGCGCGATGCCACGCGCCTGGACCGCCTGAGTCTCTACGCGATTTACAGCACCCTCGGCCTGGGCGTCGAAGGCACTGACATGCCTTCGTTCGCCGACCAACTGGATGACCGCCAGCGCTGGGATTTGTCCACCTACATTGCCGGTTTCACCGCCGACGCGGTTTCTGCCAAGAGCGAACAAACGTTCAATCTGGCCGACTTGGCGCGTTTGACGCCCAATGAAGTACTGGCAGCAAGCGGCCCTGCTGCCGCCGCGACCTTCCGCGCCCAGCGTGCGCAGCCTCCACAGGTCAAACGTGGCCCGGCGCAGTTGCTCGACTACACCGCCACCACCCTGGACAAAAGCCTCGCCGCATTCCGCAACGGTGACCACGAACAGGCCTATGACCTGTCGGTGGCCGCGTACCTGGAAGGCTTTGAGCTGGTGGAAAGCTCCCTGGACAACGTCGACGCCAACGTGCGCAAAGACACCGAGAAAGCGCTGATGGCTTATCGGCAGTCGTTGCAGGACGGTTTGCCGATCGAGCAGGTGCAGCAGCGGCTGGACGTGGCCAAGGGCAAACTTGCCGAATCTGCAGGCTTACTGGGCAGCGACGGCCTGAGCTGGTCGTTGAGCTACATCTCCGGCTTGCTGATCCTGTTGCGCGAAGGCCTGGAAGCCATTTTGGTTCTGGCGGCGATCCTCGCCTTCCTGCGTAACACCGGCCAGCAATCGGCGGTGCGCAGCGTCAACGTCGGTTGGGGCTTGGCGTTGTTGGCCGGTTTGGCCACGTGGGCGTTGGCCGCGTATGTGATTGACGTGAGCGGCGCCCAGCGCGAATTGCTCGAAGGCTGCACGGCGCTGTTCGCCAGCGTGATGGTGCTGTGGCTAGGCGTGTGGATGCACGACCGACGCCACGCGGCGGCCTGGCAGGACTACATCAAGAGCAGCCTGGTGGGCGGCGGCGGGCGGTTCGGCTTTGCCATGCTGGCGTTCTTCTCGGTGTACCGCGAACTGTTTGAAGTGATCCTGTTTTACGAAACCCTGTGGCTGCAAGCAGGCCCGGCCGGGCACAACGCGGTGCTGGCCGGTGGTGCCACGGCGCTGGTGCTGCTGGTGGGGTTGGCTTGGGTGATCCTGCGCGGTTCGGCGAAACTGCCGCTGGCGTTGTTCTTTGGCATCAACGCGGCGCTGCTGTGTGCGCTGTCGGTGGTGTTCGCCGGGCATGGCGTGAAAGCCTTGCAGGAAGCCGGCATCTTCGGCACGCGGCCAGTGGCGTTCTTTGACTTTGACTGGCTGGGTATTCATGCCGATGCGTATTCGCTGAGTGCGCAGGCGGTGGCGATTCTGGCAATTGTGGTGCTGTATGGCCGCAGCCGCTTGGCCGAGAAGCGCCGAATTACCGCTTAAGCGGATACAGACAGTGTGGGAGCGGGCTTGCCCGCGATGGCGGCGTGTCAGTTGATGGAAGGTTGACTGAGCCACTGCTATCGCGGGCCAGCCCGTTCCCACATCAGGATGTGTGGTCGATGTGAGGAGTGTTTATGCGCGTATGGATCGATGCCGATGCCTGCCCCCGGGCAGCCAAGGATCAAGTGGTGAAGTTCGCCCTCAAACGCCAGTTCGAGGTGGTGCTGGTGGCCGGTCAGAGCCAGATCAAGCCAGGCTTTTCATGCGTAAAGCTGATCGTGGTGCCCAGCGGCCCGGACGCCGCGGATGATTATCTGGTGGAGCACGCGGTGCCCGGCGAGCTGGTGATCTGCAGTGACGTGCCGCTGGCCGACCGTCTGGTGAAGAAGGGCGTAACGGCCCTCGACCCGCGCGGCAAGGAGTTCAGCCCGGCGAACATGAGCGAGCGGCTGGCGGTGCGCAACCTGTTCACCGATCTGCGCGAGCAGGGCCAGATGGGCGGAGGCCCGCCGCCCCACGGGGAAAAGGACAAGCAGGCGTTCGCCAATTCTCTGGACCGAATCCTTACCCGGTTGATGCGCCAAGCCTGAAGGGCGGTGAGAGCTCGTGGCGAACCGGTTAGCTGTGGTGAGCAGAATTGTTGTGGTGAACGGCCTTGTCTTGGTGAGCAGGCCTGTTGTGGCAAACGGGCTCGTTGTGGGGAGCAGGCTTGTTGTGGCGAGCGGGCTTGCCCCGCGTTGGGTGGCGAAGCCGCCCCATTTTCAGGCAACGCGGTGTGCCAGTTAATCCGCGGTTTCAGGGTTTGGGGCCGCTACGCAGCCCAACGCGGGGCAAGCCCGCTCGCCACAACAAGCCCGCTCACCACAACAACTCTGCTGGTCACAACTACCTGGCTCACCACAACAAGCCTGCTGGCCACAACTGATCAATCGTTCTCGTGAGTCAGCTCCAACACCCGGTCGACCAGCTTGTTGATCCCCGACGCGACCTCACTGATGCTCTTGCCCACCATGTAGGCAGGTGTGCTCACCAACTTGCGCGCGGTGTCTTCGACGATGTCTTCCACCGAGCATTCGTGGTGGGTGGCGCCCATTTTGTCCAGCGCTGCCGCGGTGTCGGGGCAGTTGCCGATGGTGCAGATCACGCCAGGACCGTAGATTTTCGCAGCCAGCGCTGGCGAAATGCAGATCAACCCCACCGGCTTGCCGGCTTCGGCAAAGGCCTCGGCCAACGCCAGAACCTGCGGGTTGACGCTGCAACCGGCGCCCTCAACGGCAAAGTTCGACAGGTTCTTCGCCGCGCCAAACCCGCCCGGTACGATCAGCGCATCAAACGCGTTGGCGTCGGCTTCGCTTATGTCTTTCACCTCGCCTCGGGCGATGCGCGCCGACTCCACCAACACATTGCGTGACTCGGGCATCTCTTCGCCGGTGAGGTGGTTGATGACGTGCAACTGCGCAATATCTGGCGCAAAACATTGGACCTGAGCGCCGCGCTGGTCCAGGCGCAGCAAGGTGATCACGCTTTCGTGGATCTCTGCGCCGTCGTACACGCCACAGCCTGAAAGGATCACTGCAATCTTTTTGCTCATGGGCATTTCTCCATTTTTTGTGCCGTTAAATGTCTACTAATTTGCCACCTGTTGCCAATGGGATCCCGGGCCGCTACACCTAATCTTGATGTAACAAAAACAAACCGGACTAGCCCATGGACTTCGTGTCTTACGCGGTACCGTTTTTCATCGCCTTGATCGTGGTGGAGCTGCTCGCCGACCGCTGGCGCGGTGCGCGCAATTATCGGGTGGCCGACGCCATCAACAGCCTCAGCACCGGCTTTTTTGCTGAGCTGGATTTTCTACCTGCCCCTGGCCGTGCTCGGCGTGCCGCTGCTGGTGTTTATCAGTGTGGCCTCGCTCAACCTGCTGTACCCATTCTGGGTGCATACACGCCATGTGCCAAAGCTTGGCTGGTTCGAGTGGTTCTTCGTCACGCCGTCCAATCATCGGGGCTCATCACGCACAGAACGCTCTCTACATGGATCGCAACTACGGCGGCGTGTTCATTATTTGGGACCGACTGTTTGGATCTTTCCAGGAAGAAGACGACAACGAACCGGTGACCCTTTGGTGTGACCACGCCGTTGGCAAGCTGGAACCCGCTGTGGGCCAACCCGCAGTTTTATGTGCAGTTATGGCGTGATGCGCGACGCACTGAGCGTTGGCGCGACAAGCTGCGTATCTGGTTCATGCGCGCTGGCTGGCGCCCTGAAGACGTGAAAGCCAGGTACCGAACCGCCCATGGGCGCTGAGGGCTGAGCTTTTGCTGCTGGGGCTGAATGTGCCGTTGGTATGGCTGGCGCCATTGGTCGGGTTGTGGCCAGCGAGCAGCGTGGGCTGGCTGGGTCTGGTGAGTTACAGCGCTCTGAGCGTGATCGGTCTCTACTGTTGCAGAGACCGGCTTACTCGACTGGCGTCTTAGGCGCTTCCACTTGGGCGGGCTCGGCGGCAAGCCGGGCCTTGGCGTCAGCGTCGGCCTGGCGGGCAATGCGTGCGTTTTTAAAACGGCGGCGCAACCAGAGGCCGAGGCCCAGCAACAGCAATGCACCCAATACCCACAGCTCATACTTCTTGACGCTGCCCAGCATGCCTTCCAGCACGGCGCCGAAGTGATAGGCAGCAGCCCCCAACGCGGCGGCCCAGATCGCTGCGCCGATACCGTTGAGGATCAGATAGCGCAGAGGTGGGTAACCAGACAGGCCAATCGCCACCGGCATCACCGTGCGCAATCCGTAGACAAAGCGGAAGCTCAGCACCCAGATATCCGGATGCTTGCGGATGTGCTCCAGCGCCTTGTCGCCCATCAGCTGCCAGCGTGGCTTGCGCGCCAATAGCTTGCGCCCGTGCTTGCGCCCCATGTAATACCACAGCTGGTCGCCGGCGTAGCTGCCGAAAAAGGCAACGACCACCACCAGGTTGATATCCATGTATCCACGGAACGCCAGGAAGCCTGCGAGTACCAGAATGGTCTCGCCTTCGAAGAACGTGCCGAGGAAGAGGGCAAAGTAGCCGAAGTCATGCAGAAATTGTTGAAGCATGGTCTAGGGTGCTGGCGAAATGAACGCGCAGCCTACGCCTTCACGAAGATTCATGAAAGTATCGAGATGTGTCACGAAGTGAACAATTCCTACGGAAATGACGAATGCGACTACAGGTCGCATCGATAAGCACAACTGTCATTCCTTCGTCATAATGGCCGCTTATAACTGCAACGCTCGCCCGTAAACGCGGGCTCAGGAGTCTGTCGTGAGCTTTACCCCTGCCAATCGCCTGTTCCCAGCCACCCGCCTGCGTCGCAATCGCCGTGATGATTTTTCTCGCCGTCTGGTCCGTGAAAACGTGCTGACGACCGACGATCTGATCCTGCCGGTCTTCGTTCTGGACGGTGAAAATCGTCGCGAGGCTGTAGCGTCGATGCCCGGTGTGGAACGCTTGAGCATTGATCAGTTGCTGATTGAGGCGGCGAATTGGGTAGAACTGGGAATTCCGGCAGTAGCGCTGTTTCCGTTTACGCCGCCCGCGCTCAAATCCCTCGATGCCGCCGAAGCCTGGAACCCTGAAGGTATCGCCCAGCGCGCTACCCGCGCCTTGCGCGAGCGTTTCCCTGAATTAGGTGTGATTACTGACGTGGCGCTGGACCCGTTCACCACTCATGGCCAGGACGGCATTCTTGACGAAGAAGGCTATGTCGAGAACGACATCACCGTCGACGCGCTGGTCAAGCAGGCTTTGTCTCACGCGGCTGCCGGCGCTCAGGTGGTTGCGCCGTCGGACATGATGGACGGTCGCATCCAGGCGATTCGTGAAGCCCTGGAGCTGGCCGGTCACGTGAATGTGCGGATCATGGCCTACTCGGCCAAATACGCCAGCGCCTACTACGGCCCGTTCCGCGATGCGGTGGGTTCGGCGTTGAACCTGGGCAAGGCCAACAAGGCCTCGTACCAGATGGACCCGGCCAACAGCCAGGAAGCCCTGCACGAAGTGGCGGCCGACCTGGCCGAAGGCGCCGACATGGTGATGGTCAAGCCCGGGATGCCGTATCTGGACATCCTTTACCGGGTCAAAGAGGAATTCAAGGTGCCGACCTTTGTCTATCAGGTCAGCGGTGAATACGCCATGCACATGGCCGCAATCCAAAATGGATGGTTGAGTGAAGGGGTGATCCTCGAATCCCTGACTGCCTTTAAACGTGCGGGCGCTGATGGCATTCTGACCTACTTCGCCGCCCGCGCCGCCCAATTGCTTAGAGAGCAACAATAGCCCTCACAGGAACACTCGATGAATACCGAAGGACTCTCCGAAGTTGCCGTAAAAGACGCTCACCCGGTGGTGGAACACGTCGCCGAGACCCCGCCGGAGCATGAGCCGGTCATGCCAGTGGCAGTGGCTGAAACGCCTGCCCCGGCGACCCCGGTGGTGGCGGTGACCAACCTGGATGACAGCAGCCTGTACATCCACCGCGAGTTGTCACAACTGCAATTCAACATCCGCGTGCTGGAACAGGCACTGGATGAATCCTACCCGTTGCTGGAGCGGCTGAAATTCCTGCTGATTTTTTCCAGCAACCTGGACGAGTTCTTCGAGATCCGTGTTGCCGGCCTCAAGAAACAAATCACCTTCGCCCGCGAGCAAGCCGGCGCAGACGGCCTGCAGCCGCATCAGGCGCTGGCACGCATCAGCGAACTGGTGCACGGCCATGTGGACCGCCAATACGCGATCCTCAACGACATCCTGCTGCCGGAACTGGAAAAACATCAGGTTCGCTTCATCCGTCGCCGTCAATGGACCACCAAGATCAAGACCTGGGTGCGCCGTTACTTCCGTGACGAGATTTCGCCGATCATCACCCCGATCGGCCTCGACCCGACGCACCCGTTCCCGTTGCTGGTGAACAAGAGCCTCAACTTCATCGTTGAGCTGGAAGGTATCGACGCCTTCGGTCGCGACTCGGGCCTGGCGATTATTCCGGCACCGCGCCTGTTGCCACGCATTATCAAAGTACCGGAAGAAGTGGGCGGCGCCGGCGACAACTATGTGTTCCTGTCGTCCATGATCCATGCGCATGCCGATGACCTGTTCCAGGGCATGAAGGTCAAGGGCTGCTACCAGTTCCGCCTGACCCGTAACGCCGACCTGGCGCTGGACTCCGAAGACGTCGAAGACTTGGCCCGCGCCCTGCGCGGTGAGCTGTTCTCGCGGCGTTATGGCGATGCGGTGCGCCTGGAAGTGGCCGACACCTGCCCTAAACACCTGTCGGACTACCTGCTCAAGCAGTTCAACCTGGCCGAGTCGGAGCTGTACCAGGTCAACGGCCCGGTGAACTTGACGCGCCTGTTCAGCATCACCGGCCTGGACAGCCACCCGGAGCTGCAATACACGCCGTTCACGCCGCAGATCCCGAAATTGCTGCAAAACAGCGAGAACATTTTCAGTGTGGTGAGCAAGCAGGACATTCTGCTGCTGCACCCGTTCGAGTCGTTCACCCCGGTAGTCGACCTGCTGCGTCAGGCCGCCAAAGACCCGCACGTGTTGGCCGTACGCCAGACCCTGTACCGCTCCGGCGCCAACTCGGAAATCGTCGACGCGCTGGTCGACGCCGCGCGGAACGGCAAGGAAGTCACGGCAGTCATCGAGCTGCGTGCGCGCTTCGACGAAGAATCCAACCTGCAGCTGGCCAGCCGCCTGCAAGCGGCTGGCGCGGTCGTCATTTACGGTGTGGTCGGCTTCAAGACCCACGCCAAGATGATGCTGATTCTGCGTCGTGAAGCCGGTGAGATTGTGCGTTACGCCCACTTGGGCACCGGCAACTACCACGCCGGCAACGCCAAGCTTTACACCGACTACAGCCTGCTGACCTCCGACGATGCCTTGTGTGAAGACGTCGGCAAGTTGTTCAGCCAGTTGATCGGCATGGGCAAGACCTTGCGCATGAAGAAGCTGCTGCACGCGCCGTTCACCCTCAAGAAGGGCATGCTCGACATGATTGCCCGCGAGACCCAGTTCGCCCTCGACGGCAAGCCGGCGCACATCATTGCCAAGTTCAACTCGCTGACCGATCCGAAGATCATCCGCGCGCTGTACAAGGCCAGCCAGTCCGGCGTACGTATCGACTTGGTGGTGCGTGGCATGTGCTGCCTGCGCCCGGGCATTGTCGGGGTGTCGCACAACATCCACGTGCGCTCGATCATCGGCCGCTTCCTGGAACACACCCGCGTGTTCTACTTCCTCAACGGTGGCGAGGAGCAGATGTTCCTCTCCAGTGCCGACTGGATGGAGCGCAACCTCGACAAGCGTGTGGAGACCTGCTTCCCGGTGGAAGGCAAGAAGCTGATCATGCGGGTCAAGAAGGAGCTGGAAAGCTACCTCACCGACAACACCCACAGCTGGAGCCTGCAGTCGGACGGCCGTTACGTGCGCAATACGCCAACCGGCAACCAGAACCCGCGCAGCGCGCAGGCGACGTTGCTGGAGAGGTTGGGCAGCCCGATTCTTACGGTGAACTAGCAGCCAATACGGACTAAAAATGTGGGAGGGGGCTTGCTCCCGATGGCAGTGTGTCAGTTGACCTATTCATCAACTGACCCACTGCCATCGGGAGCAAGCCCCCTCCCACATTGGTTTTGCAGTGTTCTTTAGCGCAAGTTCAGGCTGAACCCCACCCGCGTCAACCACTCCGCTTCTTGGGCGAAATCCGCCTGGGTCAGCTGATTCTCATCCAGCCAGCCTTTGGGGAACACCACGTCGAGGCTGTCGCCGTTGGCGCGCAGGGTTACCTGGGGCATTTCCTGAGTGCCACGGATATGGTGGAACAGGATCGCAAAACGCAGCAGCACGCACAGGCGAATCAGCTTGATGCCGTCGTCGCCGAACTCGGCAAACTTGTCTTTAGGAATATTGCGGCGATGGCCGCGCACCAGCAGCGCGAGCATCTGTTGGTCTTCGCGGGAGAAACCGGCGAGGTCCGAGTGCTCGATCAGGTAGGCGCCATGCTTGTGGTAATGGTAGTGGGCGATGTCCAGGCCTACCTCATGTACCTTGGCGGCCCAGCCAAGCAGCTCGCGCCACACGCCGTCTTCCAGCTCCCAGTCTTCGGCCACTTGGTCGAAGGCGTGCAGGGCTTTGCGCTCCACGCGGGCGGCTTGCTCCAGATCGACGTGATAACGCTCCATCAGTGAGCTGAGCGTACGCTCACGCACGTCTTCGTGGTGATGGCGGCCCAGCAGGTCGTAGAGCACGCCTTCGCGCAGGGCACCGTCGCAGTGGTCCATGCGTTGCAGTTCGAGGGCATCGAAGATCGCTTCGAGAATCGCCAGGCCCGCCGGGAAAATGGTGCGGCGGTCGGGCTTGATGCCGTCGAAGTCGATTTTCTCTGCATCGCCCAGCTTGAACAGCTTGCGCTTGAGCCATGCCAAGCCTTCGGCGTTAACCTCGCCCGTACCGTGGCCGCCAGCTTTGAGGGCCAGGCCAATGGCGCGAATCGTGCCGGACGAGCCAATCGCCTCATCCCAGGTCAGGCGGTGCAGGGCGTGCTCGATGCTCATGATCTCCAGCCGCGCAGCCGTGTAGGCCTGGGCATAACGTGCCGGGGTGATCTTGCCGTCCTTGAAGTAGCGCTGGGTGTAGCTGACGCAGCCCATCTGCAGGCTTTCGCGCAGCAATGGCTCGAATCGTTGCCCGATGATGAATTCGGTACTGCCGCCGCCGATGTCGGCGACCAGGCGTTTGCCAGGGGTGTCGGCCAGGGTGTGGGACACGCCGAGGTAAATAAGCCGCGCTTCTTCACGCCCGGAGATGACTTCTACCGGGTGCCCGAGGATTTCCTCGGCGCGGCGGATGAATTCGCCACGGTTGCGGGCTTCACGCAGCGCGTTGGTGCCAACGATTCGCACGGCACCAAGGGGCATGCCGTTTATCAATTGGGCAAAACGCTTGAGGCAGTCGAGCCCTCGCTGCATGGATTCTTCGTTGAGCTGACGCGCGTCGTCGATCCCGGCGGCCAATTGCACTTTTTCGCCGAGCCGCTCAAGGATGCGGATTTCACCGTTCTGGGCCTTGGCCACGACCATGTGAAAGCTGTTGGAGCCCAGGTCTATGGCGGCGATCAGGGACAGATTCTTGGCTTGGAATTGCGGCATGGTTTGGGGGTCTCGGTCGATAACCCAGCCATCGTGCCACGATCGACCGCTGACGCCAACGCGTTGTGCCTTAGTAATTTTCCTGACGCTGTCTGTGGGGATTTTTCGTAGGAAATGTAGGGCGGTTTTGTAAGCGTGTGATGAATACCCCGCCGGACGATGTAGGGCGTTTTAACTGTGCACTGTTGTAAGACTGCTTGTGAAATTGCCTACAGTAATGACGAAGATGTTCGCCTGGTTATTTTGGTCGGGACTACCGTATGAATGGGTTAAAGCCACTGCCTATATTCATGGCTCCCACAGTGACTGCTGTGTTGTCTGATTCTTTAATGAAGGGCCAAAGCGACAGACTGGCACCCGGCAATTTTGCCTGGGTGTTATTTATTTATAGTTGTGCATGTCCGGGAAGATAAAGCGTGAGGCGATGGAGTCGCCAACACACAAATAAACAGCGCCTGATAACTTTTTAGTGACAGGACAAGCATGAAAAAGATTGTTGGATTGACTCTCGGTATCGTGTGCCTGGCTTCTGCCCTGAGCGCCCAGGCAACCACCAGTGCCCAATTGGTCGTCAGGGGTACGATTACGCCTGCGGCGTGCAACCTTAGCCTGGCCGGCAGCGGCATTATCGATTACGGCACCATCCGTTCCGGCGAATTGTCCCAGACGGCCTTTAACCCGCGCGAAGAGCGGAGCACTTCCCTGGTCGTCAATTGCGGCACTACGCCTGCCCGGTTCGGCATCGCCTTTACCGACCTGCAAGCGGGCAGCAAGGTCACGGGTATTCTGGGGGCCGGTTTCACTGAAGCTCAGAACTTCGGTTTGGGTGCGGTAGCAAGCCGCCGTACAGGCGGTTACTCCGTCACCCTCAGGGATTTGCGCACCTCCGGTACAGCCCTGCTCCCCATCATGCGTGCAGGTGCGGGCGCCTGGCAGTACAGCGATGGCAAGGTTGCTCAATCGCCAAGCCAGTATTCGTGGCGCAATAGCACCGCGATCACGCCTGCCGCTATTTCCCAACTGACCGGCACCCTTGTGGTGAAGGCCGTCATCAACCGGGCCCAGGACCTCGACCTGAGTCGCGACATCGCCATTGATGGGCGCGCCACGCTGGTACTGAGTTACATCTAAGCGACTGAAAACAGCCAATCAAGAACTTCATATTTTCTGATTGGCTGTTTTTTTGTGGGCGCTTGGCTACCAATCATCAACTTGATTAGTTGCGGGGAACATGGAGTGCGTGGTTTTTCAATAGTAAGTAGCGCGTTGTTAGCGTGTGCAAGTGCGTGCGTTTTTTATACCGCTGTTGTCGCAGCGGACGGCATGTTGCCTGAAACAACCGTTGTCGTGCTGTATGAAGAAGACGGTGAAGCCACCCTGAATATAAAAAATACCGATGCGGGCCCGGCCCTGCTGCATTCAGTCGTGGAAAACGTACCGCAGGATCTGGAGCCACTGTTGATTGTCACGCCGCCCGTCTCGCGTGTGGAGGCGGGCGACACCCAGTTGGTGCGATTCATCAGCACCCTTAAAGAGCCGCTCAAGACTCAGCGGCTTAAACGCGTGTCCTTTGAAGGCATCCCCCAAGCGCGTGCTGCGGGCGGAGCGACCATCGGCATTACCTTGCGCCAGAATTTGCCGCTGATCCTGCACCCACAAGGGCTGCCTCGGCACCCTACGCCCTGGGAGCTGCTGAAGTGGAAGCGCACAGGCGAGCAGCTGACGGTTCACAACGACAGCGCCTACGTGGTGCGGCTGGCGCCGGATGTGCAGTTGCTGCCCCAAGGCATTCAGGCCACGTTACCGCGCACCTATATTTTGCCGGGCGAGGCGCTTGCGGCAACGGTCGACGGCCCTCTGGGCGGTGTGACTGAAGTCGACATTCAGCCCGCCACGGTCTACGGGTTTTCGGTGGATCACTACCGGGCGCCGATCATTGCCAATGAGGGTTGATCGACGCATGAACAGCCCGTCATGTCGCCGCTTTGCGGCCTCTGCCTGGCCGCGGGGACCGTCGCTGCTGGTTGGTTTTGCGACCCTGTGGAGTTTGCCCGGCCTGGCTTTTGCGCTGGAACTGGGCGAGGGCTTTGATCTGGCGGCCCTCACTGCCCATGGCATTGACCCCAAAGTCTCAGACTACTTTCGCAGTGCGGCGCGCTTTCGCGAAGGTGTCCAGGTGGTGGGGTTGCGGGTCAATGGCAACCCGCTCGGGCTAGTGGATGCGCGGTTCGACCCACAGGGCCGACTGTGTTTTACCCCAGGGTTACTCCAAAAAGCCGGGCTGGTTAAACCCGGCACGATCCTTCTTGAGGGCGACACGCCAGACAAGGCCTGCCATGACTTTCTCGGAGCATTCCCGACGACGATGGTGCGGCTGCGCCCCGGCACGGATGAGGTGGCGCTGGTGGTGCCGACCCAGTCGTTGCGTGGGCCCGAATGGGACGCCGGAAACTTCTCCAGGGGCGGGGCGGCGGCGTTGTTCAACTATGACGTGCTGGGTTTCGACAGCCACTCGCGCAGTGGGCCCAGCCGGTTCCTGTCGGCTTATACCGAGGCGGGCTTTAACCTTGAGGACTGGATTGTTCGCAGTCGTCAGTTCTACGTGTCCGATAACGGTAAGGCCCGCACCGAGCACCTGTACGCTTTTGCCCAGCGGGATATCGCTGCGCTGCAATCAACGTTTCAGTTAGGCCAGATTTCCAGCAACAACCCGGTGTTTGGCGGCATCCAGTTGTCCGGCCTGCAGTTTTCACCGGATGGCCAGTCGCGCGCTCTCGCAGGCCATAACAATGCGGTGGTCGAGGGCCTTGCCCAGAGCCAGTCACGGGTTGAGGTTCGCCAGTCCGGTGTATTGATCCATACCACGCTGGTGCCCGAAGGCCCATTCCGGCTGACAGGCCTGCCATTGCTCAATGGCACGAGTGACCTTGAAGTCAGCGTGATCGACGTGCGCGGTGCCAGGCGCAATTTTGTGGTGCCGGCGGCGTCGTTCGCGGGGGCTGTACCGGCTGCGCCTGGCTATTACTTTTCACTGGGTAAGCTGCGCAAGAACGCCGGTGAAGACGGCCCGTCTCCCGTGGTTGCGATGGGCAGCGGCACTTGGGGAATGGGCCGCGATTCGTCCGCCGGCTTTGGCCTGCTCAGTACCGATGACTACTGGTCGGCCGGTGGCACCCTGAGCAGCGTGTTTTTCCAGCGGGTGAGTGTGACCGCCCGTCAAAACTTGTCACAGGACAGCAAAAACAACGTGTCCGGCGCACGCACCAGCGTGTCCCTGAGCAGCCCGGTGGTCGCCACGCTCGACGTCAACGTCAGCGCCACCTCCCAGACCCGGGGTTATCGAGAAGTGCTTGAAGCGGGTCGCTCGACGAAGGCCGATGAGCTGGGTTCACGCTTCAAAAACCAGTACACGGCAGGCATGAGCTGGGCCGACCCCATTCTCGGGGTGTTTTCCCTGGGCTACACCCGCAGTGCTCAGTTTGATCGGCAAACCGCCGAACATGTGTTTGCCTCGTGGAACAAGTCTTTCAAGCGTGCGGATGTGGCATTTATCGCGGATTCGCAGGTAGGCGGCACGCGTGCCGGCCGGGGGGAGACGCGAGCGGGCGGGCACCGCGAGCGCGCCCTGGAGAATGACCTGTCCGTGCGGTTGCAGGTGAGTGTGCCGCTTGGCGGTGATCGTCGCGTGCACAGTTACACCAGCCGTCGTGGTGACCAATTCACTGCCGGTACAGCACTCAGCGACCGGGTTAACGAGTATGTGAATTACGAGGTGGGCGTGGAGCGGGACCTCAAGGCCCGTGAGCAGTCCATTCGTGGGCAGGTGGATATCCTGCCGCGCTACACCCGCGTTGGCTTGGGCATCAATCGGGACCCGCTGGGCACCAGCTACACCGGGCAATTGCAGGGCGGCGTGGTGGCTCACCCAGGCGGGCTGACCTTCTCGCCCTACGCTGTGCAGGATACGTTCGGCGTGGTGAAAGTGGGCGACATCGGCTCAGCTAAAATCGACACCCCGCAGGGCCCGGTGTGGACCGACTTCAGTGGGCAAGCGGTGATCGCCGGTTTGCCTGCGTACACCCACAGCCGGGTTGAAGTGCAGACCCGCTCCCTGCCCAAACGCGTTGACCTGAAAAACGGCACCCAGGTGCTGGCGGCGGGCCGTGGGTCTTTTAATTCGGTGGGTTTTGATGTGGTGAAAGTACGTCGTGTGCTGCTCACCGCCAGCGATCAGCAAGGGCGGCCCTTGCCCCAAGGCGCGGCAGTGTTCGGCAAGGGTGACCGCTTCCTGACCAATGTGGTGGGCGACGGCATGATTTTCCTCAACGACGTCACTGAGCAAAGCCTGCGGGTTGCTCTGCCGGACGCTTCTACTTGCCTGTTGCGCATCGACCCGGGAACCCAGCCTGATCATGACAAGTTCTACGAAACCACCTCGGCGGTGTGCCATGCCCGTTAAGTTTAAAAGTTTGCCCTGGATACTGCTCGGCCTGGTGCTGGCCGTGCCTGGCGTTTCGGCGCAAAACTGTCGATTGTCGCTGAGCCAGCCGCGCATCGACTACAGCGCTATACGTCGGGAGGAGCCCGGTGACAGCGCAACACTGGCGCTCGGCACTCGGGTGCTGCACGTCAACGTGCTGTGCGCAGAACCTGCGGCCATGGGCTTGCGTTTTATCGGGGTTGCAGCCGATGGGCAGGGGTTTCAGTTCGGTCGTCATGGGCGTTTTCGCCTGAGCCTCACACACGCACAAATTGATGGGCATGCCATCGGCTGGGCGGCGGCGCATTTGCCGGGCGAACCGGCCACTGGGCAATTGCTCCCCGGCCAGACCTTGATGGCGCGGGTCGCAGGCATGCCCATGATTGGCCGGCGACTGACAGCTCAGGTCGAGATCGACACCGAGCTGCCCGCCGACGCACTGGAGGTGCGCAGCCAAGCGCACCCGGAGGGGCGGGGCAGTTTCGAACTGATCAGCCCGGCTGTTCCACCGAACCAATGAAGTTGGCGAGTTCCGGCGTCTTGGGGTTGGCGAACAGGGTTTTCGGGTCGCCCACCTCATGCACCTTGCCCTGGTGCATGAACACCAGCTTGTCGCCAACTTCCCGGGCAAAACGCATTTCGTGGGTCACCATGATCAAGGTCATGCCGTCTTTGGCCAATTGGTGCACCACGCTGAGCACTTCATTGACCAGTTCCGGGTCCAGCGCCGAGGTGATTTCGTCGCACAGCAGCACTTTGGGCGACATGGCCAGGGCGCGTGCAATCGCCACGCGCTGTTGCTGGCCGCCGGACAGGCGATCGGGGAAGGCGTCGAACTTTTCGCCCAGCCCGACGCGCTCCAGCATTTGCCTGGCAAGCTGCGCCGCCTTGGCCTTGGGCACTTTCTGCACCACTTGTGGCGCGAGCATCACGTTCTCGCCCACCGTCAGGTGCGGGAACAGGTTGAATTGCTGGAACACCATGCCGACTTTCTGCCGCAGGGTGCGCAGGTCGGCGCGGGCGGCGTCGAGGTATTCGCCATCGACTTCAATTACGCCGTCGTTGATCGATTCCAGGCCGTTGAGGGTGCGCAGCAAGGTGGACTTGCCCGAGCCGCTGCGGCCGATGATCGCCACCACCTGGCCTTCTTCAACCGTCAGGTCGATGCCCTTGAGTACGTGGTGATCGCCGTAATACTTATGCAGGGCAGAAATTCTAAGCAGAGGCATGCAGTCTCCTTTCCAGGTAGCGCGCACTGAGGGACAAGGGGTAGCAGAGCAGGAAATAACCCAGCGCTACCAGGCCGTAGACCATGAACGGTTCGAAGGTAGCGTTGGCGAGCATGCCGCCGGTTTTGGTCAATTCGGTGAAGCCAATGATCGAGGTCACAGCGGTACCTTTGACCACTTGCACCGAGAAACCCACGGTCGGCGCCACGGCAATGCGCAGCGCTTGGGGCAGGATCACGTAGCGCAGTTGTTCAAACGGGTTGAGCGCCAGGCTGGCCGAGGCTTCCCACTGCCCGTGGGCGATGGACTCGACGCAACCGCGCCAGATTTCAGCCAGGTAGGCGCTGGTAAACAGGGTCAACGCAATTGCCGCCGCCAGCCAGGGCGAGATGTCGATGCCGAGCAACGCGACACCAAAGAACACCAGGAACAGCTGCATCAACAGCGGCGTACCCTGAAACAGTTCGATGTAAGTGCGCGCGACATTGCGCGGGAACGCCTTGCTGCTGATGCGCATCGTCATCACCAGCAAACCGATCACGCCACCGCCGATGAACGCCACCAGCGACAGCATTAGGGTCCACTGCAAACCGGTGAGCAGGTTGCGCACGATGTCCCAAAAGGAAAAATCACTCATCGGCTGTTCCTCATCACGTAGCGACGGCCGATCCAGTTGAGCAACTGGCGAATCATCAACGCCATGCACAGGTACACCAGGGTGGTCAGGGCATAGGTTTCAAAGGCGCGGAAGTTGCGCGACTGGATAAAGTTGGCGGCAAAACTGAGTTCTTCGGTGGCGATTTGCGAACACACCGCCGAGCCGAGCATCACGATGATGATCTGGCTGCTCAGGGCCGGCCACACCTTGCCCAGTGCCGGCAGCAGCACCACGTGGCGGAACGCTTCGAATCGCGTCATCGCCAGCGCGGCGGCGGCTTCCAGTTGGCCGCGTGGGATGGCCTGGATGCCTGCGCGGATGATCTCTGTCGAATAGGCGCCCAGGTTGATCACCATCGCCAGCACCGCGGCTTGCCACTCGGTAATTTTCAGGCCCAGGGACGGCAGGCCGAAGAAGATAAAGAACAACTGCACCAGAAACGGTGTGTTGCGAATCAACTCGACATACACGCCGAAGAACCAGGCAAACGGCTGGATCTTCCACGCCCGCACCACGGCGCCGACGGTGCCCAGCGCCACGCCGAGGATCGCGCCGATGGCCGTCAGCTCAAGCGTGAACAGGGCGCCGCGCAACAGCAGGTCGGTATTGGCCAGCACCGGCATAAAGTCAAATTGATACGCCATGAATCAGCTCCGTCGCTTCAGAGGTCGGCTGGCAGCGGCTCTTTAAGCCATTGCATCGCGTTCTTTTCCAGGCTGCCGTCGGCTTTGGCCGCGACCAGGATCTGGTTGACCTTCTCCAGCAGCGCCGGCTCGTTTTTGTTCACGCCCACGTACACCGGCGAGTCCTTGAGTTTCACTTTCAGCGCCGGGACGCGTTTCGGGTTGCGCTCGCTGATCGCGACCATCACCACGTTGCCGCTGGCGATCAGGTCAACCTGGCCGGCCAGGTAGGCGGCGATGGTCGAGTTATTGTCCTCGAAGCGCTTGATGGTGGCTTCCTTGGGCGCTACGGCGGTCAGCTCGATGTCTTCGATGGCGCCACGGGTCACGCTGATGGTTTTGCCCTTGAGGTCGTCAGTGGTGCTGATGGCCGCGTCAGGTGGGCCGAACACCGCCAGGTAAAACGGTGCGTAAGCCTTGGAGAAGTCGATGACCTTTTCGCGCTCGGGGTTCTTGCCGAGGCTGGAAATCACCAGGTCGACCTTGCCGGTGGTGAGGAACGGGATGCGGTTGGTGCTGTTGACCGGCGTCAGCTCCAGCTTGACCTTGAGCTGATCAGCCAGCAGCTTGGCGGTGTCGATGTCCAGGCCGCGAGGTTTCATGTCAGGGCCGACCGAGCCGAATGGCGGGAAGTCCTGGGGCACGGCAACCTTGAGTGTGCCACGGGCGACTATATCGTCCAAACCGTTGGCCTGGGCGGGTGCCTGGCTCAGCATCAAGCTGGCAAACAAGGCAGTGAGCAGGGCGCTGTAACGCTTGGTCATGGCAACTCTCCGAGAAGGGCGAAGGAATTTTCTGTTTCTGGGCAGTGCACAGCCCATGCCATCACGGACTGGATCGTCTGCAACGCCGGAGTTCATTGAGCTGCGGTGGTCTTACTGGTCTGAACAGTGGGCTGACTTTTCGCACCGTTATCGAGCATCGCCAAAACCCCGCGAGCCCCTTTGGGGCGTGGCTTGCCGCCAGCCGCGAATAGCTTTACAACTAGCCGCTCAGTTGTCTGGAAGCTTGAGTTTTTTATGAATTCCATCGCCCAAGCGGTACCGGAAGCGGCCCTGCAGGCCATCCGTAAACTGATCAAGGAACAGGGCTTCGGCG
The DNA here is from genome assembly GCF_041946035.1 of Pseudomonas sp. AMR01. NCBI lineage: Bacteria > Pseudomonadati > Pseudomonadota > Gammaproteobacteria > Pseudomonadales > Pseudomonadaceae > Pseudomonas > Pseudomonas sp. AMR01. The sequence continues at coordinate 56,719 of NZ_JAUTYR010000020.1, read as the reverse complement.
CGGGTGACGCGTTGCCTTCCCAGCGCGACCTGGCGGTGCAATTGGGCGTCAGCCGGGCGTCGTTGCGTGAAGCGTTATCGTCCCTGAGCGCGTTGGGGGTGGTCAGTGTGCAACCGGGCAAGGGCGTGTTCGTGCAGGCGGTAGATGATGCGCCGGGGTTTGCGTGGCCGTTTGCAGCGCAGGCCACGCCGCTGGATATTTTCCAGCTGCGCTATGCCCTTGAGGGGTTTGCAGCAGGGCTGGCAGCGATGACCCTGACCCTTGATGAGCTGGACAGTCTGGAAGATAACGTCGAGGCGATGCGCAAGGTGCTCAAGGCCGGCGACTTCGAGGCGGCTGCCCGGCTGGACTTCGAATTCCACCAGCGCATCCTGCTGGCCAGCGGCAACCAGGCGATGGTGAGCATCCTGAGTGCCAGCGCCGAGGTGTTCCTGGAGAGCCAGAAGCTACCGTTCATCCGGCCGGAACGGGCCATGGAAACCTGGCAGGAACACCGCAAGATCCTGCGTGCCCTGGCCCGGCGCGCCAGTGCAACGGCGCAGAAAACCATGCAGGAACACGTGCGCAATGCCGCCTTGCGCACCGGCATTGCCTTCGTGACGCCCGTGACCCCGTGAGTGGGCAATACCCAAAGTCATGCGCCGCCATAGCAAGACTCAATCAGAGGCGGCTTCCTGAACCGGGGAAGGGCGGCTATGATGGGCCACGTTTTTTTTGCTTACAATCCGGAGACATCCATGAGCAACGATCTTATCAAGCACGTCACCGACGCGACCTTTGAGGCCGAAGTACTCAAGGCTCAAGGCCCGGTGCTGGTTGACTACTGGGCTGAATGGTGTGGCCCTTGCAAAATGATCGCGCCTGTTCTGGACGATATTGCGACCACCTACGAAGGCAAACTGACCATTGCCAAGCTGAACATCGACGACAACCAGGAAACCCCGGCCAAGCATGGCGTGCGTGGTATCCCGACGCTGATGTTGTTCAAGAACGGCAACGTTGAAGCCACTAAAGTGGGCGCGCTGTCGAAGTCTCAGCTGCAAGCTTTCCTCGACGCGAACATCTAAGCGTCGTCAAAAAAGCCCCGCAAATTAGCGGGGCTTTTTCGTGAAACAGGGCTAGACGCTCCGAAACTCAGGTGTTACATTCGGCCCCGCACTGGTTTCTCCAGTGCCCCCTGCAAGCCGTCGCCGACGCATTCCTTTTCGATTAGTACGCGATCCTGTCGCCTTCTCCGCGGCGCGGCCTCATTAAGCCAAAAGCTTAATTTCCCCCCTCCATAAATGATTACGTCATTCCTATATGAATCTGACTGAACTCAAGCAAAAGCCGATTACCGACCTGCTCCAGCTGGCCGAAGAAATGGGCATAGAAAATATGGCCCGTTCGCGCAAGCAGGACGTGATTTTCTCCCTGCTCAAAAAGCACGCGAAAAGCGGCGAGGAAATCTCCGGTGATGGCGTGCTGGAGATTCTCCAGGACGGCTTCGGCTTCCTCCGCTCTGCAGACGCTTCCTATCTTGCCGGCCCAGACGATATCTATGTCTCGCCGAGCCAGATCCGTCGCTTCAACTTGCGCACCGGTGACACCATCGTTGGCAAGATCCGCCCTCCGAAGGAAGGCGAGCGTTATTTCGCACTGCTGAAGGTCGACACGATCAACTTTGATCGTCCCGAGAACGCGAAAAACAAGATTCTCTTCGAGAACTTGACGCCGCTGTTCCCGACCGTGCGCATGAAGATGGAAGCCGGTAACGGTTCCACCGAAGACTTGACCGGTCGAGTCATCGACCTGTGCGCCCCGATCGGTAAAGGCCAGCGCGGCCTGATCGTTGCACCGCCGAAAGCCGGTAAGACCATCATGCTGCAGAACATTGCAGCGAACATCGCGCGCAACAATCCTGAAGTTCACCTGATCGTGCTGTTGATCGATGAGCGTCCGGAAGAAGTAACCGAAATGCAGCGCACCGTGCGCGGCGAAGTGGTTGCCTCGACGTTCGATGAGCCGCCAACCCGTCACGTGCAGGTTGCCGAAATGGTGATCGAGAAGGCCAAACGCCTGGTCGAACACAAGAAAGACGTGGTGATCCTGCTCGACTCCATCACCCGTCTGGCCCGTGCTTACAACACCGTGATCCCGAGCTCCGGCAAGGTACTCACCGGTGGTGTCGATGCCCACGCCCTGGAGAAACCAAAACGTTTCTTCGGCGCCGCGCGGAACATCGAAGAAGGCGGTTCGCTGACCATTATCGCCACCGCGCTGGTTGAAACCGGCTCGAAGATGGACGAAGTGATCTACGAAGAGTTCAAGGGTACCGGCAACATGGAACTGCCCCTGGACCGTCGCATCGCTGAAAAGCGTGTGTTCCCGGCCATCAACATCAACCGTTCCGGCACACGCCGCGAAGAGTTGCTGACCGCCGATGACGAACTGCAGCGCATGTGGATCCTGCGCAAGCTGCTGCACCCGATGGACGAAGTCGCAGCCATCGAGTTCCTGATCGACAAGTTGAAAGCTACCAAGACCAACGACGAGTTCTTCCTGTCGATGAAGCGTAAATAACACGACGATTCAGGTCGAAGAAAAATGGTGCCCTTGAGGGTGCCATTTTTTTTGCGCCAAACAGGGAGGTATGTGTGCGGAGCGTGTCAGTACAGAAACAAAAAGGGCGATTACGCCTACGCTCTCTTCCATTTGTATCAGGTTGATTACGATTTATGACCGCTCTTGCTTACCGAAGAGACATTGATGGCCTGCGCGCTATCGCTGTCCTGGCTGTAGTGTTGTTCCACTTTGGGGTGCCGGGTGTCACCGGCGGCTTTGTCGGCGTAGATGTTTTTTTTGTGATTTCAGGTTTCCTGATCACCTCGATCATCCTGCGTGAGCGCGAGGGTGGGCATTTCAGTTTTCTGAATTTTTGGGCGCGCCGGGCCCGGCGTATCCTGCCAGCGTTGCTGGTAATGATGTCGGTGTCGTTGGTCGCCGGGTGGTTCCTGATGGCGCCCAAGGACTATTCCGAGCTGGGCCGATCGATCCATAACCAGGCGATCTTCATCTCCAATTTATTCTTCATGCGTCAGGACGGCTATTTCGAAACCGCCTCTGATATGAAGCCGATGCTGCACACTTGGTCGCTGTCGGTTGAAGAACAGTTCTACATTGCGTTTCCGCTGTTGCTGGCGCTGTTGTCGAGTCGGCTCAAGCACTGGCGCAGCGCGCTTTTCGTGTTGTTGCTGGTGTCATTCGCGGCGAGCGTGTGGGCGGTCTCGCATGCGCCGGACAAGGCGTTTTTCCTGCTGCCCATGCGTGCCTGGGAGCTGCTGGCCGGCGCCATGCTCGCCGTTATGCCTGCGCGCGCCAAGCGTATAAGCCCAATGTTGGCGCAAGCCGTCAGCGCTATCAGCCTGGGGCTGATCCTGGTGGCAGTCGTCGGCTATGACGACAGCACCGCCTTCCCGGGTTTGGCGGCTCTGTTGCCGGTGTTGGGCGTGGTCGGGCTGATTTGGGCCAACGGCCAACACACCACGTGGGTCGGCCAGTTGCTGGGTAGCCGCGTGTTGGTGGGCATCGGGCTGATTTCCTATTCCTGGTACCTGTGGCATTGGCCGGTGCTGGTGTTTGGCAAATACGCGAATATTGCCGACCTGGCGCCTGTTCAGCTTGCGGCCTTGTTCAGCCTGAGCCTGCTGCTGGGGTATGCGTCCTGGCGCTTTGTCGAAGGGCCGTTTCGTGAGCGGCGCCTGTTGGCTGGGAATCGGGCAGTGCTGGTATCGGCGGTCATAGGGCTGGTCAGCCTGGGTTTGATCGGTAAAGGCCTGGTGTGGTCGGATGGTTTTGCCTCGCGGTTATCGCCCCAGGCCCTGCAATTCGCCAAGGCTCACACCTGGAGCCCCAACCTGATGAACTGCCTGTCGGATGACAAGAAAAACAAGCACCGCGAGCTGTGTCATTTTGGTCCGCAAGAGGGCACTGCCCGCGCGTTGGTGTGGGGTGACAGCCACGCCTCGGCGTTGATTCCTGCGTTGAAAGACGGTGCCGGCAGGTACGACTTCGGCATCACACAGGCCGGTTACGCCGGTTGCCTGCCTTTCTACCGCAAAGAAAACACCCCGGGCTGCAACGCCTTTAATGAGCGCGTCACCCAGTTGCTGAGCCGCGACTCATTCAGTGACGTGGTGCTGGTCGCCCGTTGGAGCCTCTACGTTTATGGCCAGCGCAACGGCGATACCGGCCCAACGATTCATGACCCGGCGACAGGGAAATATGACCGTGCTGTCGCTGAGCGTACATTCTCCGAGGGCATGCATGCGCTGGTGCACCAACTGCGTGCCAGTGGCCGCCGTGTATGGCTGGTGAAGGAAGTACCGTTGCAGGATTTCAACGTACCGTACCGCCTGAGCCGACTGGCGATGCTGGGGCGTCCGACCGATAAGGAAGGCTTGCCGGTGAGCGAACACCTGCAGCGACAAGCCACCATCAGCACTGTTTTTGAGCAGATCGCAGCAGCAGACTCGGGTGTTCAACTGCTGGATCCGGCGCCCAAGCTGTGTGATGCCAACGGTTGGTGCCGGGTCGAGCTGGGCGGCCAGTCGCTGTATACCGACGATAACCACCTGTCTATCGTGGGCACGCATTATGTGGAAGGCTTCCTTGAGCCCTTCTTCAACACCTTGCGCAACGTCTCCGTGGAGTCGGGTGTGAGCCGCAATGACGTGCAATAAGCTGCCAGCGCTCGTAAGAGCAGGTAGGATGTACGCCTATTTTACGGGTGGCAAAGTTAATGAAATTCAAGGATCTTCGGGATTTCGTGCAGCAACTTGAGCAGCGCGGAGAGTTGAAACGTATCCATGTGCCGGTTTCCCCGGTACTGGAAATGACTGAGATTTGCGACCGCACCCTGCGCAACAAGGGCCCGGCGCTGCTTTTCGAAAACCCTACCGGCTTTGATATTCCGGTGCTCGGCAACTTGTTCGGCACGCCCGACCGGGTTGCCTTTGGCATGGGCGCCGAGTCACTCAGCGAATTGCGCGAGATCGGCAAGCTGCTGGCCTTCCTCAAGGAGCCCGAGCCGCCCAAGGGGTTGAAAGACGCCTGGTCGAAGCTGCCGATCTTCCGCAAGATCATTGCCATGGCCCCCAAAGTGGTCAAGGACGCCGCGTGCCAGGAAGTGGTCATCGAAGGTGATGACGTCGACCTGGGTATGCTCCCGGTGCAAACCTGCTGGCCGGGCGACGTTGGCCCGCTGATCACCTGGGGCCTGACCGTTACCAAAGGCCCGAACAAAGACCGCCAGAACCTCGGTATTTACCGTCAGCAAGTGATCGGCCGCAACAAGGTGATCATGCGCTGGCTGAGCCACCGTGGCGGCGCGCTCGACTTCCGCGAGTGGTGCGAAAAGCACCCTGGCAAACCGTTTCCGGTTTCGGTGGCCCTGGGCGCTGACCCGGCGACCATTCTGGGTGCCGTAACGCCAGTGCCCGACAGCCTCTCCGAATACGCGTTTGCCGGCCTGTTGCGCGGCAACCGCACTGAGCTGGTGAAGTGCCGTGGCAACGACCTGCAAGTGCCAGCCACCGCTGAAATCATCCTTGAAGGCGTGATTCATCCCGGTGAAATGGCCGATGAAGGCCCTTACGGCGACCACACCGGCTACTACAACGAAGTCGACAGCTTCCCGGTGTTCACCGTCGAGCGCATTACCCACCGCATCAAACCGATCTACCACAGCACCTACACCGGCCGGCCGCCGGATGAGCCAGCTATTTTGGGCGTGGCGCTGAACGAAGTGTTCGTGCCGATCCTCCAAAAGCAGTTCCCGGAGATTACCGACTTCTACCTGCCGCCCGAGGGCTGCTCGTACCGCATGGCCATCGTGACCATGAAGAAGTCGTACCCGGGCCATGCCAAGCGAGTAATGCTCGGTGTGTGGTCGTTTTTGCGACAGTTCATGTACACCAAGTTCGTTATTGTCACCGATGACGACATCAATGCCCGCGACTGGAACGACGTGATCTGGGCCATCACCACGCGCATGGACCCCAAGCGCGATACGGTGATGATCGACAACACGCCGATCGACTACCTCGACTTCGCCTCGCCGGTGTCGGGCCTGGGCTCGAAAATGGGCCTGGATGCCACCCACAAATGGCCGGGTGAAACTACCCGTGAGTGGGGCAGGGTGATCGTCAAGGATGAAGCGGTAACTGCCCGCGTCGATGCGATGTGGAAAGAATTGGGAATAGATTGATGCGCGTAACCCTGCAACCTTCCGGCGCCATATTGGAACTGGTCCCTGGCGAGCGAATCCTCGAAGGCGCTCGCCGCCTGGGCTACGAGTGCCCGCAGGCCTGTCGCAATGGCGTGTGCCACGTGTGTGCCGCGCTGTTGGTAGAGGGCCGTGTGCTGCAAGCCGGTGAGGTGCGCGACCATGGTGAGTTTTTCACCTGCATCGCCGAACCGCTGGAAGATTGCATTGTGTTGTGGGATGGCGTGTTGGCGCCGGGAGAGTTGCCGTTGCGCAAGTTGTCGTGCCAATTGAGTGAATGCGTGGAAGTCGGTGGCGATGTGTGGCGCGTGCGCCTGCTTGCCCCGGCCGGTAAAGCGGTGCGTTACCACGCCGGGCAATACCTGATGATCGAGCGGGAAAACGGCCAGAAATCCGCGTTCTCCCTGGCTTCAGCACCCCACTCCGGGCGTGAGCTGGAGTTGCACGTGCTGGCCCGCGAGGACAGCGCGCGTTCCCTGCTCGAACAATTGCAGCGCAACCAGATGGCGCGCATCGAGCTGCCGTTTGGCGACACCCATCTGGCCGAGTTGCCGGACGGGCCGCTGGTGCTGATCGCCGCCGGTACCGGCATGGCGCAGATGCACAGCCTGATCGAGCATTGCCGCGCCTCCGGCTTCAAGCACCCGGTACACCTGTACTGGGGCGTGCGCCGTCCGGAAGATTTCTACGAGATCGAGCACTGGGACCAGTGGCGGCAACTGCCCAACCTGTTCCTGCACAAAGTCGTCAGCGACCTGTGCGGCTGGGAAGGGCGCTGCGGGCTGCTGCATGAGGCGGTGTGTGAAGACATCAGCGACCTCAAGGCCGTGCACGTCTACGCCAGTGGTTCACCGGCGATGATCTACGGCACGTTGGATGCGTTGGTGGAAGCCGGGATGGATGCGCACCAGATGCGCGCCGATGTGTTCGCCTACGCGCCTCGGCCCTAAAGCCGATCAAATAAATCACTGCCATACATCGATCAAACTGTGGGAGCGGGCTTGCTCGCGAAGGCGGCCCCTAGGTCCACGCTGGATCGTCAGATGTGAACCGGTTCAAAATGTGGGAGCTGGCTTGCCTGCGATAGCGTCCTTTGAGTTGGCCATTTGCTTGGTTGGAATGAGTACATATCCATTGCTGCGGTAACGGCCACTTAGGGTTCCGCTCTTACAGCCAGCCCTTTCAAGGTCTTTAGGCCAAACAGGCGATACGTACTCTGTGGCGAGCGGGCTTGCCCCGCGTTGGGTTGCGAAGCAGCCCCAAAAACAGCAGCCTAAGAGTGTCTGACACACCGCACTCCTCCTTTTAGGGTCGCTTCGCAACCCAACGCGGGGCAAGCCCGCTCGCCACAGGGATGGTGTTCGCCCTATCAGACAGATTTCCAAAGACCTTGAAAGAGCTGGCTCTTACAGCGGGTCACTTTTGGAAGGACCGGAAGCCGGCCCAGCCAAAAGTAACCAAAAGGTCCTCGCCCTACCACTCGGTGCCTCGCTGAGGCTTGAATCCGTGGGCCGCCGTGACGGGCTGTGTCAGCTGGCATACATTGCACTGATCCACCGCCATCGCAGGCAAGCCAGCTCCCACAAGGATTTGTGTCCGCTTTTAGAAACGCACACCGGTCGTCACCATTGCCGCATTGAAACCCAGCAACACCAGCTCTGCCGCGACCGGCCCGTAGTGGGTGCCCACGGAGGGGATAATCACCGGCGCAACGCCAAATCGGTTCAACGGGATTTTGTCGCGGTACTTGCCGCGATAGCCCTGGATCGCGCCTCCCGAGACCTTCAAGTACACCGGATAGTCGGTCATGTCATAACGCTTGCCCGCATAGGCGTAGTACGAGCGCTGGCTGAACGAATTGCGAAATGTCGCCCCGCCATACACAAAGCCTGACGCTTGATTGCGCTCCAGGCCGATCAGGTCTTGATGGTTGTTGTGTTTCGGGTCTGGTGAAAAATGCCGGGTATAGACGCTGGTCTGCGCGTACCAAAAACCCTTGTCGTCATTGGCTGGCGGCGTTTCTGCGGCGAGTGCGGTGGTGGCCTGGGCCAGCAACAACAGGCCAGGCAGTCGAAATTTTTTCATGGGTGCGACCTCGATAGTCGGTTTGACAGGCGGCTAGTTGGGTCGTGGCGTGCGCTATTTTGACGGCTCGGCACGCGCCCACGCTGAACCGGGGCTGAAAGTACCGGGATTGCTGCACCCAATCCTGATGAGTGGGCCGTTGTGCTATACAGCGGCGCGTTTTATTACGGTAAAGTCTCTTACAACTGGTAACACTCAGGAGGCACACCGCTTTTCGCCATGACCGCCATCGAATCCGATCTTATGCAATTGGCTTACCCTCCGCGGCTCGATCTGGGGCCGCAACTCACTCACGAGCAGTTGATGAGCTCGATGCAGGCCACCATGGCTCGGCATAAAGGTGGGCCGGTCTGGCTATTCGCTTATGGTTCGCTGATCTGGCGCCCCGAATGCTCCTCGACCGAACGCGTGCGCGCGCGGGTCCACGGTTATCACCGCGGCCTGTATTTGTGGTCGCATGAGCATCGCGGTACGCCGGAGTTGCCGGGGTTGGTGTTTGGTCTGGATCGCGGCGGCTCTTGCAGCGGGTTTGCCTACCGCTTGCCGGAAGATCAGCTGGAGGCCTCGCTTTACGCCTTGTGGCAGCGCGAGATGCCTTACCCCTCGTACCGGCCGCACTGGCTCAACTGCCGTCTCGAAGATGGCAGCCAGGTACAGGCACTGGGGTTTGTGTTGGAGCGGCACTTGCCTAGCTATGCTGGCAACTTGCCCGACATCGTGCTCAACCATGTGTTGCAAAGCGCTTGCGGGCGTTACGGCACGACGCGCGATTATGTCGAGCAGACCGTTAACGCCCTGCGTAGCCACGCCATGCCAGATAAAAACCTGGAGGCGCGGCTCAAGCGTTGTGCAAAGGGTTGCGCAGGCGATTAACGCGCGGAGCTGACGCTGTTGGTGTGCCACAGCGTCGGGATCAGGAACGCGATCGCCAACAGGCACGCGCCTACCAGCAGTACAAACCCGCCATCCCAGCCGAAATGGTCCACCGTGTAGCCCATGGCTGCACTGGCGGCCACGGAGCCACCGAGGTAACCGAACAAACCGGTGAAACCCGCAGCGGTGCCGGCGGCCTTCTTCGGCGCCAGTTCCAGCGCCTGCAGGCCGATCAACATCACCGGGCCGTAGATCAGGAAGCCGATCGAGAACAGCGCGATCATGTCGACCATCGGGTTGCCCGGCGGGTTTAGCCAGTAAACCAGCGTCGCCACGGTTACCAGTGCCATGAACACGATGCCGGTCAGGCCACGGTTGCCACGGAAGATTTTGTCCGACATCCAGCCGCACAGCAGCGTGCCCGGAATACCTGCCCACTCATAAAAGAAGTACGCCCACGAGGTTTTATCCACGTCGAAGTGTTTGGCTTCCTTGAGGTAGGTCGGCGCCCAGTCCAACACGCCGTAGCGCAGCAGGTAGACGAAGACGTTGGCGAAGGCGATGTACCACAGCATTTTGTTGCGCAGCACGTACTTGACGAAGATTTCCTTGGCGCTGAATTCGTCTTCGTGGCTGGCGTCGTAGCCTTCCGGGTAATCGTTCTTGTACTTCTCGATCGGCGGCAGGCCGACGGATTGCGGGGTGTCGCGCATGGTGATGAAGGCAAACGCCGCCACCGCCAGCGCCACAGTCGCGGGCACATAGAAGGCTGCGTGCCAGTCGTTGAACCAGGCCATGCCCAACAGGAACAGCGGGCCAATCAGGCCGCCGCCGACGTTGTGCGCCACGTTCCACACCGACACCACGCCGCCGCGTTCTTTCTGCGACCACCAGTGCACCATGGTCCGCCCACTTGGCGGCCAGCCCATGCCTTGGGCCCAGCCGTTGATGAACAGCAAAATGAACATCATGGTCACGCTGGACGTAGCCCAAGGCGCGAAACCGAAAATGAACATCACACCCGCCGATATCAGCAGGCCGAAGGGCAGGAAGTAACGTGGGTTGGAGCGGTCGGAAACCAGGCCCATAAGGAACTTGGACAGGCCGTAGGCAATCGCAATCGCCGACATCGCCAGGCCCAGCTGACCACGGGTGTAACCCTCGTCGATCAAGTAAGGCATGGCCAGCGAGAAGTTTTTACGCAGCAGGTAGTACCCGGCGTAACCGAAGAAAATACCCGCGAAGATCTGCCAGCGCAGCCGTCGGTAAGTACTGTCTATTTTTTCTTCAGGCAGGGGCGCCTGGTGTGCGGCAGGTCGAAAGAAAGCAAACATTCAAGAGCTCCAAATTTCTTGTTTTGACTGCGGATGCGAATGTTACAGTTTCGTTACCGAAAATAGCATCGCCTCTTATTTGCCAACACAGGAAATGGGAGCAATTGCATGTTCTCTTATGAACATGTCGCGAATAGGAAAGTGTGGGTCGGTATTAAAGTCCGGGGGCATCGGAGATCTAAATGTGGGAGCGGGCTTGCTCGCGAATACGGTCTGTCAGTGGCAGATGCTCTGCCTGAGCCACCGCATTCGCGAGCAAGCCCGCTCCCACATTGATTGCATTTCAACTCGGCTGGCGGGTCTGGACCACGACTTTGCCCACAGCTTTGCGCTGCCCCAATTCATTGATCGCCTGGGCGGCTTGGTCCAGCGGATAAACCTGTGACACCAGCGGTTTCAACTTGCCTTCGGCATACCACGTGAACAACTGCTGGAAATTTGCCGCATTGTCCTGTGGCTGGCGCTGGGCAAACGAACCCCAGAACACCCCGACCACGGACGCGCCTTTGAGCAGCGCCAGGTTCACCGGCAGCTCGGGAATGCGCCCGCTGGCAAAACCGACCACCAACAGGCGGCCATTCCAGGCGATGGCGCGCACGGCCTGGTCAAACAGGTCGCCGCCCACCGGGTCGTAAATCACATCCACGCCGTTGCCGTCGGTCAGGCGCTTTACCTCATCCTTCAGGTTGGCTTCGCTGTAGTTGATCAACTCATCGGCGCCGGCTGCTTTCGCCACGGCGAGTTTCTCGGCGCTGCTGGCGGCGGCAATCACGCGGGCGCCCATGGCTTTGCCGATTTCCACCGCCGCCAGGCCCACGCCACCGGAGGCGCCGAGCACCAGCAGGGTTTCGCCGGGTTGCAAGTGGGCGCGTTGTTTCAGAGCGTGCATCGACGTGCCGTAGGTCATGCTGAAGGCGGCGGCGGTGTTGAAGTCCATGCTCGGCGGGATCGGCAGCACGTTGTAACCCGGCACCGCGACCTGCTCGGCAAAACTGCCCCAGCCGGTCAGCGCCATGACGCGGTCGCCGACTTTGAGGTGGCTGACCTTTTCACCGACTTCACTTACCACGCCTGCCGCTTCGCCACCCGGCGAGAACGGGAAGGGCGGCTTGAACTGATATTTGCCCTCGATGATCAGGGTATCCGGGAAGTTGACCCCGGCGGCGTGCACGTCCAGCAGGATTTCGTTCTTCTTGATCGCAGGGCTTTCGATCTCTTCCAGCACCAGGGTTTCGGCGGGGCCGAAGGCTTTGCACAGCACAGCTTTCATCGGACTATTCCTTTTGGCATCGTGGCCGATAAGTGTAGGAGGGTACGCCCGTGGGTCAACGAGCATGCCCGGGCCTGATAAGCCGCCATAAGCTTGTGCTCAGCCTTGCTAGCGTTATGCTACCGGGCAATCGAATGTGAGGAATGAACTGTGAAAGCGTGGATTCTGTTGATGCTGGCCTTGACCTTGCCGATGGCAGCCCAGGCCGAAGAAGCCAAAGAAGCCAAAGAAGGCGAGCCACCGAAGGTCAGCTATATCAGCCTGACGCCGCCGTTCGTGGGCAACTATGGCCTGGACGGCACGGCGAAGCTCAAAGTGTTCAAGGCCGACATCGCCCTGCGCGTGACCGGGCCTGAAGCCGCCGCAGCCGTCAAAGCCAACGACCCGTTGATTCGTAACCAATTGGTCGCGCTGTTCACCCAACAGACTACCGAGGCGATGAGCACGGTTGAAGGCAAGGAAAAACTGCGTCAGGAAGCCTTGAAACAGACCCAGCAAGTGATGAACGACGAGACCGGCAAGCCGATGGTTGAAGACCTGTTGTTCAACAACCTGATCATCCAGTAATACTCTCAGCGCAACTGAATGATGGCCGCCCACTGTTCGGCGGTCACCGGCATCACTGAAAGCCGGCTGCCTTTTTGCACCAGGGGTAATTCGGCGAGGGCGGTTTGCTGCTTCAAATAGCCAAGGCCGAGCACCTTTGGAAAGGTTTTGACGTGCGCCACATTGATTGCGCTCCACGGGTTTTTCTCCGGGGTTGCCTTGGCGTCGAAGTAGTGGCTTTCCGGCTCCAGCGCTGTAGGGTCCGGGCAGGCCGCCTCGACTATTTTGCCGATGCCGGCAATGCCGGGCTCCGGGCAACTGGAGTGGTAGAAGAAAAACTCATCACCCACCGCCATGGCCCGTAGGAAGTTGCGCGCCTGGTAGTTGCGCACCCCGTCCCAGCGGGCTTCGCCGAGCTTTTCCAGGCCTTTGATCGAGAGTTCATCGGGCTCGGATTTCATCAACCAGTAGGCCATTTTTCGGCTCCTGAAAAAGGTATTGGGCAAGTTGTCAGGCAATTCCATGACAAACCGACAGTCGGTTGGCGTCAAGGTTTGCGTGTTGGTTCACGTTGCCGCAAAATGCCGGCCTTTAAGCTTGACGCAGTTGCAACGGACTACTTTGGAACGTTGTTGTCATCGTGTACGAGGTGCCTGAAGGGGGGCAATCGATGCAACGTAAACCGGATTTACTATGGATTTTGGTTATTTTGTTTGGTCTGGGCGTCGTGACCACCGGGTATGCGCAAAGCTTGTGGTCGAACAAGACCGATGCCCCCGTTGAACTGGCTCAACAGCAGCCGCAACCGTTCAAGCGTTAACGCTTCTTCAAGGCGTCGCCGACTCCGGCGACGTTTCTGCGACATACCATTGCTTATCGGTGACAGTGCCCGCCAGCGGTACGTCCCAGCTTGCCTGTGCCAATCGATCGACCTTCTGACATTCATGTGCCAACCCCAGCAACGTGGGTTTGCGCCAGTTTTTGCGTCGAGCCAGGTAAGCCAGGCTGCGGTCATAAAAGCCGCCGCCCATCCCAAGGCGCCCGCCCGCATCATCGAACCCCACCAACGGCAGCAGCACCAAATCCAGCGCCCAAACCTGACGTTGCTGGTGGGCGTTCACCCGTGGTTCAAGAATGCGAAAGCGATTGGGCTGCAACTTATTCCCAGGCCGCACGCGCTGGAACACCATTTTGGTTTGCGGCCACGCGCTGAGTACCGGCAGGTAAGTGGCCTTGCCCCGGCGCTGAGCGGCGCGCAGCAGCAAGCGCGGATCGATTTCACCGTCCGTCGGCAGGTATAAAGAGATATGTTTGGCCCGGCGAAACAGCGGGTGCTGTGCCAGTTGCCGATACAGGCCCTGGGCGGCCTTGCGTTGCTCGCTCGGCGAGAGTTCGCGGCGGGCTTTGCGCAGCATGCGTCGAAGGTGCGGACGGGAAAGCGGCGCAGGTTCGGTCATGGTTTCGGCTCATAAAACAATGCCAGTCCGAGGACTGGCATTGAGTTTTTGAATTCAGGCTCCCCGACAGAGCCGCTGTCGACTTAGCCCTTGAACCCGAAAGTTCAAGGTGGAAGATGCAGTAGGCTTTAAGGCTTTCCGTCTAGCGGACATGCACACCAGCCCAACGTGCAACTTCCAGGGTAGTGCGAATCGGCTCAGGGACATCGCCGACTGGCAAACACGCCAGGGAGTGAGACGAGTATACCTTAAACAGTCGCGGCAATCAGCCCTTGGGTGGTTCTGGATCAGTAGAAAGTACCAGATCCACGCGGTCCAGCAGGTCGCGAACCTGCTCACGCGTCGAGCCGCTGGCCTGCACATCAGGCCGTTCCTGCTTATGCAGCAAATCGTGAGTAATGTTCAGCGCGGCCATCACAGCGATGCGATCGGCGCCGATCACTTTGCCGCTGCTGCGGATTTCACGCATCTTGCCGTCCAGGTAGCGCGCGGCGCTCACCAGGTTGCTGCGCTCTTCCTGGGGGCAGATGATCGAATATTCTTTGTCGAGGATCTGCACGGTTACGCTATTGCTTGAACTCATGAGTCTTGCTCCAGGGCCTTCAGGCGCGAAATCATCGATTCGACCTTACGCCGGGCGATTTCGTTTTTTTCAATGAGGTGCGCGCGTTCCTCGCGCCAGGTCTTTTCCTGAGCTAATAGGAGTCCGTTTTGACTCTTAAGTTGCTCGACCCGATCAATTAGCAGTTCGAGTCTGGCCATCAGCGCTTGCAGGTCGGTGTCTTCCATTGGGTTCCACTGGATTTGTCTGATGAATGGCAACTGCAGGATAAACGATCTCACGCCCTTGATAGTCTTGGTACGTCTGCCGGTGCTAGGATACAGCGCTCCATTCTAGACATTGCGCCGTCTGGCGCCTAGCTCACCATGCCTATTCAGAACTCCCCGTACGACGCTTTTTCCAAACTGCTGAGCACCAGCGGTCACCCTTGCTCGCCTGCTGAACTGCACGGCGTGCTACTGGGCCGCAGTTGCACCGGGGTTGGCTTTGATGCCGACAACTGGTTGGCCGATGTGGCCGAGCTGCTCGAAACCGAACCCACCGAAAATGTGCGTAACGCGCTGATCGGCCTGCAGGAAATGGTCAAGGGCGAGCTGACCGGTGATGACGTCACCGTGGTCCTGCTGTTGCCGACCGACGATGCACCGCTCGCCGACCGCGCCGCCGCGCTGGGCCAATGGTGCCAGGGTTTCCTCCACGGTTTCGGCGTGAACGCCGGCGGCCTGGAACTGAGCACCGACGCCAAGGAAGTGTTGCAGGATCTGGCAGCCATCTCCCAGGTGCAAGACGCTCTGGAAGAGTCCGAAGACGGCGAAGGCGACTACATGGAAGTCATGGAATACCTGCGCGTCGCGCCGCTGCTGCTGTTCACCGAGACCAAAAAGTCTACCGAACCTGCTTCGCCCAAGCCGTCGCTGCACTGAGAAAGGACACCCATCTGCCCATGATCCATATCCCCAGAGCGGAATACACCCGGCGCCGCAAGGCGCTGATGGCGCAGATGGAACCCAACAGCATCGCGATCCTGCCCGCTGCCGCCGTGGCGATCCGCAACCGTGATGTGGAGCATGTCTACCGTCAGGACAGCGACTTTCAGTACCTCAGCGGCTTCCCCGAACCGCAAGCGGTGATCGTGCTGATGCCCGGTCGCCTGCATGGCGAGTACGTGCTGTTCTGCCGCGAGCGCAATGCCGAACGCGAATTGTGGGACGGCCTGCGCGCCGGCACCGAAGGCGCCATCCGCGACTTCGGCGCCGACGATGCCTTTCCCATTACCGACATTGACGACATCCTGCCCGGCCTGATCGAAGGCCGCGACCGGGTGTATTCGGCCATGGGCAGCAATGCCGAATTCGACCGTCACGTGATGGAGTGGATCAACGTGATCCGCTCTAAAGCGCACCTCGGCGCCCAGCCGCCGAACGAGTTTGTTGCCCTGGATCATCTGCTTCACGACATGCGCCTGTATAAATCGGCGGCAGAAGTGAAGGTGATGCGCGAGGCTGCGCGAATTTCCTGCGCTGCCCACGTGAAGGCCATGCAGGCCAGCCGTGCCGGGTTGCATGAGTTCAGCCTCGAAGCCGAACTGGACTACGAATTTCGCAAAGGCGGCGCGAAAATGCCCGCCTACGGCTCTATCGTTGCCGCCGGGCGCAACAGCTGCATCCTGCATTACCAGCAGAATGACGCCGTGCTCAAGGACGGCGACCTGGTGCTGATCGACGCCGGTTGCGAGATCGACTGCTACGCCAGCGACATCACCCGCACCTGGCCGGTCAACGGCAAATTTTCGCCGGAACAGAAGGCTATCTACGAGATTGTGCTGGCCTCACAGGAAGCCGCGTTTGCCGAGATCGCGCCAAACAAGCATTGGAATCAGGCCCATGAGGCCACGGTGCAGGTCATCACCGCCGGGCTGGTCAAGCTGGGGCTGTTGCAGGGTGACGTCGACGAGTTGATTGCCAAAGAAGCCCACCGCGCCTTTTATATGCACCGCGCCGGTCATTGGCTGGGCATGGATGTGCACGATGTGGGCGAGTACAAAGTCGGCGGTGAATGGCGTGTGCTGGAAGTCGGCATGGCGTTGACCGTGGAACCGGGTATCTACATCTCACCGGACAACCAGAACGTGGCAAAGAAATGGCGTGGCATTGGCGTACGCATCGAGGACGACGTGGTAGTGACCAAAAAAGGCTGTGAAATCCTGACCAGCGGCGTGCCCAAGACCGTCGCCGACATCGAAGCGCTGATGGCGGCGGCCCGATGAGCCGGGTCAACCTGGCCATTATCGGCGGCGGCCTGGTAGGCGCCAGCCTGGCGCTGGCGTTGCAGGCCGGGGCGAAGGCGCGCGGCTGGAAAATCGTGCTGATCGAGCCGTTCGCTCCGGGCGACAGCTACCAGCCCAGCTACGACGCACGGTCCTCGGCGCTGTCGTTTGGCGCGCGTCAGATTTATCAGCGTTTGGGCGTGTGGCAGCAGATCGCCCGCCGCGCCGAGCCGATCAAACAGATTCACGTGTCAGACCGTGGGCGCTTCTCCACCGCGCGCTTGTCGGCGATGGAAGAGGGCGTGCCCGCGCTGGGTTATGTCGTGGAAAATGCCTGGCTCGGCCAGTGTCTGTGGCAAGGTCTGGATAAGGAAGTGGTCAGTTGGCGCTGCCCGGCGGAAGTTACGCGCATGGAGCCGCTGCCTGACGGCTATCGCCTTACGCTCAATGATGAAACGGTTCTGGAGTGTGATCTGGCGGTGCTCGCCGACGGTGGCCGCTCCAGCTTGCGCGAGCAACTGGGCATTGGCGTGAAAACCCGGCCGTACAACCAGAGCGCGCTGATCGCCAACATCACCCCGAGCGAGTCCCATAACGGCGAAGCGTTCGAGCGCTTCACCGATGAAGGCCCGATGGCGTTGCTGCCGCTGCCGGACAACCGCTGCGCGCTGGTGTGGACGCGCATCGGCATGGACGCCCAGCGCCTGGCCAATCTCGATGAGCGCAGCTTTCTCAGCGAATTGCAGGGCGTGTTCGGCTATCGCCTGGGCACCTTGAAGCAAGTCGGCGCCCGGCATTTGTATCCGCTGACGCTGGTGGAGGCCGAAGAGCAAGTGCGCTCGCACCTGGTCGTCCTCGGCAACGCCGCCCACAGCTTGCACCCGATTGCCGGGCAGGGCTTCAACCTGTCCCTGCGCGATGCGAACGCCTTGGCCGAAGCCTTGCTGGCCGGGCCGCAAACCCCGGGCGACCTGGCGACCTTGCAGCGCTACCGCGAGCGTCAGCGTCTGGATCAAAAATTGACCGTGGGCTTCTCCGACCAAGTGACGCGGCTGTTTGGCAGCGCTCAACCACTGGTCGCGCTGGGCCGCAACATGGGCCTGCTGGGCCTGGATTTACTCCCGCCAGCCAAACGCTGGTTTGCTCGTCAGGCCATGGGCCTGGGTACGCGCTCCGATGGGTAAGTGGCTGATCCAGCGGCTGGGCAAGGCGCGGCTGTTGCGCTGGATCATGACCCTCTACCCGCCGTACCTGGGCGCAGGTATCAGCGTGCATCAGATGAGCGCCGACTTTCGTCACGTCAAAGTGCGCATGGGCCTGGGCTGGTACAACCGCAATTACGTCGGCACGCAGTTCGGCGGCAGCTTGTATTCGATGGTCGACCCGTTCTACATGCTGATGCTGATGGAGAACCTGGGCGGCGACTACATCGTGTGGGACAAGGCCGCGAGCATTGACTTCATCTCGCCGGGCAAAGGCCCGGTGTACGCCGAATTTTCCATCGACGACGCCTTGCTCGATGAGGTGCGTCGCCAGACCGAAGGGGGCGAGAAGTATTTGCCCCAGCTCCAGGTCGAGATTCATGACGGCTCCGGCACTCTGGTGGCGCGAGTCGACAAAACCCTTTACGTGCGGCGCAAGCCGCCAGCAAAGCAGGCTTAAAGCATGGACATGCGCGCAGATGTGCTGATTGTCGGGGCCGGAATGGTCGGAAGCGCCTTGGCGCTGGCATTGCAGGGCAGTGGCCTGCACGTGCTGCTGCTCGACGGCAGCCCGCTGAGCGTCAAGCCGTTCGACCGTGATGCGGCGTTCGAACCCCGCGTGAGCGCCTTGTCGACGGCCAGTCAGCGCATTCTTGAGCGCCTCGGCGTATGGGACGGCATCGTCGAACGGCGCGCCAGCCCGTACGGCGAGATGCAGGTGTGGGACGGCAGCGGCACCGGCCAGATCCACTTTTCGGCGGCCAGTGTGCACGCCGAAGTGCTCGGGCATATCGTCGAAAACCGTGTGGTTCAGGATGCCTTGCTGGATCGCCTGCACGACTGCGATTTGGGCCTGCTGGCCAACGCGCGTCTGGAACAGATGCGTCGCTCCGGCGACGATTGGCTGCTGACCCTGGCGGATGGGCGCAAATTGCGCGCGCCGCTGGTGGTCGCCGCCGACGGTGCACATTCTGCCGTACGCCGCCTGACCGGCACCGCCACCCGCGAATGGGATTACCTGCATAACGCCATTGTTACCAGCGTGCGCAGCAGCCAGCCGCACCAGCGCACGGCGTGGCAACGGTTTACCGACACCGGCCCGCTGGCGTTTCTGCCGTTGGTACGGGACGGGCAGGAGGATTGGTGTTCGATCGTCTGGTCGACCACGCCGGCTGAGTCCGAACGCCTGATGGCACTGGATGATGAGAGCTTCTGCCGTGAACTGGAGCGCGCCTTTGAAGGGCGCCTTGGCACCGTGGTCAGCGCCGACCCGCGCGTTTGCGTGCCGTTGCGTCAGCGCCACTCCAAACGCTACGTGGCTGAAGGCCTGGCGTTGATCGGCGACGCGGCTCACGTGATCCACCCGTTGGCGGGGCAGGGCGTGAATTTGGGCTTTCTCGATGCGGCCACACTGGCCGAAGTGCTGTTGTCTGCAAACGAGCGCGGCGAGCGCCTGGCGGATGTGAAAGTGCTCAGCCGTTACGAGCGTCGGCGCATGCCGCACAACCTGGCGTTGATGGCCGCAATGGAAGGTTTCGAGCGGCTGTTCCAGGCCGATCAACTGCCACTGCGCTGGCTGCGCAACGCCGGGTTGAAGCTGGTCAACCAGATGCCCGAAGCCAAGGCCGTATTCGTGCGCCAAGCCCTGGGCCTGACCGGCGACCTCCCCGAGCTGGCCAAACCCTGATTCAAACACAGCCCCTCTGTGGCGAGCGGGCTTGCCCCGCGTTGGGCTGCGAAGCAGCCCCCAAACCGCCTCCACGGTGCGTCCGAAACATCGCATGCTTCTTCACTGGGGCTGCTACGCAGCCCAACGCGGGGCAAGCCCGCTCGCCACGGGGAGTTTCGACAGCCTCTAAAGATTGTGTAGATATCTATGTCGCGATGGGGCCAGCCGCCCCACTGCAAACCTCGGCCATGCAACATCTGGTAACGCCTCCACCAAGCGCCACCAAATGTGAGTCCTTATCATTTGCCCACTTCTTGCAAATGAGAGACCGCACCCATGTTGGCACCCAAGCGCCTCCTGACTGCCCTGGCACTCACCCTTATCGGCACCACCACCGTGCAGGCGGCCGACGAGGTCGTGGTCTACTCCTCGCGCATCGACGAACTGATCAAGCCAGTGTTCGACGCCTACACAAAAAAAACCGGCGTGCAGGTGAAGTTCATCACCGACAAGGAAGCCCCGCTGATGCAGCGCATCAAGGCCGAGGGCGAAAACGCCACTGCTGACCTGCTGCTGACCGTCGACGCCGGCAACCTCTGGCAGGCCGAGCAAATGGGCATCCTGCAACCATTCACCTCCGAGGTGATCAACAAGAACATTCCCCTGCAATACCGCTCCTCGAAACATGCCTGGACTGGCTTGAGCCTGCGCGCACGAACCATTGCCTATTCCACCGACCGCGTGAAACCGGGTGACCTGACCACTTACGAAGCCCTGGCCGACAAACAGTGGGAAGGCCGTCTTTGCCTGCGCACGGCGAAAAAGGTCTACAACCAATCGCTGACGGCCACCCTGATCGAAACCCATGGCGCGGCCAGGACCGAAGAAATCGTCAAGGGCTGGGTCAATAACCTGTCTACCGACGTGTTCTCCGATGACATTGCGGTTATCGAGGCCATCAATGCCGGGCAGTGCGACGTGGGCATCGTCAACACCTACTACTACGGCCGCCTGCACAAGCAGAAGCCGGACCTGGCAGTTAAGCTGTTCTGGCCGAACCAGGGCGACCGTGGCGTGCACGTGAACCTCTCGGGCATCGGCCTGACCAAATTTGCACCGCACCCGGAAGCCGCCAAAGCATTGGTGGAGTGGATGACCACGCCTGAGGCGCAGAAGATCTTTGCTGATGTGAATCAGGAGTTCCCGGCCAACCCGGCGGTACCGCCGTCGGCTGAAGTCGCGACCTGGGGCAAGTTTGTGGCGGATACCTTGCCGGTGGAAGTGGCGGGCAAGCGCCAGGCAGAAGCCATTCGCCTGATGGATCGCGCTGGCTGGAACTAAAAGCGCCGCAAATCCCAATGTGGGAGCTGGCTTGCCTGCGATGGCATCACCTCGGTATGACTGAGACACCGAGGTGATGCCATCGCAGGCAAGCCAGCTCCCACCTTGATTTATGGCAACTTCAAGATACTCATTCACTGAGAAACAACATTGGCCCATCCCGCCCAACGTCGCTGGTACCTGCCGGTCTTCACCGTCGCCGCTCTGGTGCTGCTTCCGCTGAGCGTGCTGCTACTGTCCTGGCAAAGCATCGACGCGCAAATCTGGTCGCACCTCTGGGAAACCCAGATGCCGCGTCTGTTGGGTAATACCCTGACGCTGGTGCTTGGCGTCGGTGTGGGTGTGACCGTGTTGGGCGTAAGCCTGGCCTGGCTGACCAGCCTCTGCGAATTCCCTGGCCGGCGCTGGCTCGACTGGGCATTGATGCTGCCCTTCGCTATCCCGGCCTACGTGCTGGCCTTTGTGTTTGTCGGCCTGCTGGACTTTGCAGGCCCGGTGCAGACCCTGCTGCGTGAGTGGTTCGGTACAGGGCTGCGTTTGCCTCGCGTACGTTCCACCGCTGGCGTAGTGGTTGTGTTGGTGCTGGTGTTCTATCCCTACGTTTACCTGCTGGCGCGCACCGCGTTTCTGGCGCAGGGCAAAGGCCTGATGGAAGCGGCGCGGGTACTCGGCCAATCGCCCTGGCAAGCGTTCTGGCGTGTGGCGCTGCCCATGGCGCGCCCTGCAATTGGCGCCGGAGTGGCACTGGCCTTGATGGAAACCCTGGCCGATTTCGGCGCAGTCTCGGTGTTCAACTTCGACACCTTCACCACCGCCATCTACAAGACTTGGTACGGTTTCTTCAGCCTGTCGAGCGCTGCGCAGTTGGCCAGCCTGTTGCTGCTGGTGGTGATGCTGGTGCTCTACGGCGAGCGGCGCGCCCGCGGTGCCAGTCGCCCGAGCAATGAGCGGCCACGGGGCAAGGCGCTGTATCACCTGCGTGGGTTCAAGGCGGCGGCAGCCAGTGGCTGGTGTGGTTTGGTATTCGCCTGCGCCTTTGTGATTCCGATGCTGCAGTTGGTCGTTTGGTTTTGGCAGCGCGGTCGCTTCGATCTGGATGAGCGCTACGCCGGCCTGATCGTCCACACCCTCTATCTGGGCGGTATCGCGGCGCTGATCACGGTCAGCGTGGCGCTGATACTGGCCTTCGCCAACCGCTTGGCGCCGACTCGGGCGATTCGCTCCGGCATCAGCCTGGCCAATGTCGGCTATGCCTTGCCGGGCTCGGTGTTGGCGGTGTCGATCATGCTGGCATTCAGTTATCTCGACCGTGAACTGGTGGTGCCGCTGTCAGGCTTGCTGGGTGGCGCAGGTAAACCGTTGCTGTTGGGCAGCCTGTCGGCACTGGTGCTGGCCTATCTGGTGCGCTTTCTGGCGGTGGCCTATGGGCCGCTGGAAAACAGCCTGGCGCGAATCCGCCCATCGTTGCCGGAAGCGGCGCGCAGCCTGGGCGTGAGCGGGCCGCGACTGTTTTGCAAAGTGTATCTGCCGTTGTTGTTGCCGGGCACCCTGAGCGCGGCGCTGCTGGTGTTTGTCGATGTGCTCAAGGAAATGCCCGCGACCTTGCTGATGCGCCCATTTGGCTGGGACACCCTGGCGGTACGCATCTTTGAAATGACCAGTGAAGGCGAGTGGGCGCGTGCGTCTTTGCCGGCGCTGACCCTGGTGCTGGTTGGCCTGTTGCCAGTGATCGGGTTGATTCGACGCTCCGCGCGGCCAATCGCTTAGGTGCCAGTCCTACGGCTTGCGGCTACAATGCGCGGCATTCGGTGCGCTTCGTCTTTCGGAGCGGGTCGCTGGGCGTTGCTGCAGGCCTTGTAATTCAAGGCATTCAGCCGCAAACAGCAGCTCCGCGCACCTTCGCCACGCCCGGAAGGAGAAACCCATGGGACAGCGTACGCCTCTGTATGACCTGCATCTCGCCCTAGGCGCGAAAATGGTCGATTTTGGCGGTTGGGATATGCCTCTGCATTACGGCTCGCAAGTTGAAGAACACCATCAGGTGCGACGCGACTGCGGGGTGTTTGACGTATCTCATATGACCGTGATCGACGTCACAGGCCTTCAGGCCAAGGAATGGCTCCAGCACTTGCTGGCCAATGATGTCGATCGTTTGCATGGCTGCGGCCGTGCGCTTTACAGCGCCATGCTCAATGAGCAGGGCGGCGTGGTGGACGACATGATCGTCTACCGTACCGAGACCGGGTACCGGCTGGTGTTCAACGCCGCTACGCGCGATCAGGATATGGCCTGGATGCAGGCGCAACTGGGCGGCTACTCGGTACAGATGCTTGAGCGGTCCGAATTGGCCATGCTCGCCATCCAAGGCCCGCTTGCCCGGCAGAAAATCGCCGAGTTGGTCACCCAGTCTCGCGGCACCTTGATCCACCAGCTCAAGCCCTTTGAGGGCCAGACCGACGGCGACTGGTTTATCGCCCGCACGGGTTACACCGGCGAAGACGGCCTGGAAATTGTCCTGCCTGCCGATCAGGCCCCAGGTTTTTTCAACGACCTGGTCGGTGCCGGCATTTCACCCATTGGCCTCGGCGCCCGCGATACCCTGCGCCTGGAAGCCGGCATGAACCTGTACGGCCAGGATATCCACCAGGACGTTTCACCGCTTGCGGCCAATATGGCCTGGAGCATTGCCTGGGAGCCCGCCGAACGCAACTTCATCGGCCGCGCCGCGCTGGAAGCGGAAAAAGCGGCGGGTGTGCAGTTCAAACTGGTGGGGCTGGTACTGGAAGAACGCGGGGTTTTGCGCGCTCACCAGGTGGTTCGTATCGCCAATGTTGGCGAAGGGGAGATCACCAGTGGTAGTTTCTCTCCTACGCTGAGCAAATCCATTGCCCTGGCACGCGTACCGATGGCGACTGCCGACCGGGCCGAAGTGGAAATTCGCGGCAAGTGGTACCCGGTTCGAGTGGTCAAACCGACCTTCGTGCGCCATGGCAAAACCTTGATCTAACCCAGTTCCGGCAGGCCAGCGGCCGCTGACATTTCTTCTTGAGGACACAGACTATGAGCAATATCCCTGCCGACCTGCGTTTTGCACAAAGTCACGAATGGGCCCGTCTGGAAGCTGACGGTACCGTGACCGTCGGTATCTCCGACCATGCCCAGGAAGCCTTGGGTGACGTGGTGTTTGTTGAGTTGGCCGAAGTCGGCGCTCAGTTTGAGGCTGAAGGACAGGCGGGTGTGGTTGAGTCGGTGAAGGCTGCTTCGGATATCTATGCGCCAATTGCTGGCGAAGTAATCGCTGTCAACGAGGAACTGAGCGGTAGCCCTGAGCTGCTGAACTCCGACCCGTACGCTGCCTGGATCTTCAAACTCAAGCCAAGCAACCCTGCTGATCTTGAAAAGCTGCTGGACGCCGCCGGCTACAAAGCCGCCATCGGCGAATAAACGCAGCTAGCAGTAACAGCACAAACCAATGTGGGAGCTGGCTTGCCAGCTCCCACAGTTGATTGGGTTTACTCGGGTTTCAGTACGGCTTTCACTGCCGCTACAGACCGCTCCACGTCCGCCTCTGTCATCGCCGTAAACATCGGCAACGACACGATCAAACGCCCAACCTTTTCCGCCACCGGGAACATGCCTTCCTTGAACCCTTGTGCCCGATACAGGCTCAGCAAGTGGATCGGCGGGTAGTGATAGCCGATGCCGACGCCGTGGGCCTGCATCTGCTCCATGAATGTCGCGCGTGCTGGCAGGCCATCCTGACGTTCCGGCAGCACCAACTGGAACAAGTGCCAGTTACTGTTTTCGAAATCTGCCGGCGGCAGTTGCGCGCCGTATTGCGCTTCAAAGTCACTGCCGAAGCACTTGAAGTAGTGCCTTGCCAGGTTCTGGCGGTGTGCAGTGATCTTCTCGATATGCGCAAATTGCCCCAGGCCAATGGCTGCAGCGATATCGGTCATGTTGAACTTGCCGCCCAACACGTCCACATCCAGGCCGTCGAAGCCGGTACGGGTAACGCCTTGCAGGCGATACTTTTCGGCCAGGCGTGCTTCCTCGGCGTTGTTCAACACCAGGCAACCGCCTTCGGACGACGTGATGTTTTTGTTGGCCTGGAAGCTGAACGACACGAAGTCACCCGTAGCGCCGATGCGCTCGCCATCCCAGCTGGAGCCCAAGGCCTGAGCGGCGTCTTCGACAATGCGCAGGTTGTACTTGTTGGCCAGTGCGTAAAGCATCGGCATGTCCAGTGGCAAGCCAGCCAGGTACACCGGGATGATGGCTTTGGTACGCGGGGTGATTGCAGCTTCGACCTGGGCCAGATCAATGTTGCGAGTGACCGGGTCGATATCGGCAAACACCGGCGTCGCGCCCACTTCCAGAATCACGTTGGCCGTTGCGACCCAGGAGATCGGCGTGGTGATTACTTCATCACCAGGCCCGATGCCGGCGATGCGCAACGCGATCTCCATGGTGCAAGTGCCGGAGTTGAACGTGCGCACCGGACGGCCGCCAAAGTATTCCGAGAGCTGTGCTTCGAACGCCTGCACTTTTGGCCCGCTGGTAATCCAGCCCGAGCGCAGTACATCGCCGACCGCCGAGATGGTGGCCTCATCAATGGTAGGTTTGGAGAACGGCAGAAAAGGCTGTTGGCTCATGACGACGAAGGCATCCGTTTCAGTTAGGCGATGAGTGTTAAACGTATCAGTACCGCATGGTTGCACGGCTCGACTGAATATAGCCTGTCGCCCGTGAATGAATCGTCATGTTGCGGGCAAAAAAATGCCGCTGTATCAGCGGCATTTTTTACGGGCCGAGTATTACTCGGTGACAGCATTTTTCGCGAGAATGGCGTTGGCCAGTTCCATATCCGTGGCCTGCAGGCCAGGGTTGTCGGCGCGGACTTTCTGCATGGCAGCTTCAAGGTACGGGCCGCGGATGCCGCCGTCGCTGGCGACAAAACTGCCCGCGTCGTCTTGGGCGGCAACCACCATCTTGTGATCCTTGAAGGTCAGGTACGTCGAGCCGGTGGTGGCGCCCGATGAGATGACATTGCGCCAGAAGCTGTCGGCCATCGCTGAACCGACAGGGAGGGAAAGCACAGCAAGGGTTGCGACAGCATATTTGAGACGCATGATGGGTGACTCCGGGTGGGTTATCTGTACGTTATGATTGTAGTTAACCCAATCGAGTTCAATCCTGACTAAACAGTTTCGACTTGCAAAATGACCCCAGCCTGCCCAATTACGCGGACTTGGGCGCCTACAGGGCTGTCTGGCCCCGTTGCCATCCACACGCCATCACCGACTTTTATCTTGCCCCGACCATCAACGATCGCCTGATGTACCACAAAAGTGCGCCCGATTAACTCGGACCCGCGCATGTTCAAACCGGGCTGGTCGCTGACCTTCGCGCTGCTGCGCTGGCGCCTCCACCAGTACACCGCTGTGAGGATCGACAACAGGGCGAACAGCAGCAGTTGCCATTCCAGCCCAAGTGGCGGCACCAGGAATTTGATGACGCCCACAGCCGCTGCGGCGATGCCCATCCACAACAGGTAACCACCGGCGCCGAACACTTCAAGAATCAACAGCACCGTACCCAGTGCCAGCCAATCCCAGAACGACAGATGCTGCAGGAATTCCCACATGGCGACTGCCTCAGCCTTTCTTGTTGTCGAAGGTGGCCTTGACGATCTCGCCAATGCCACCAATGGAGCCAATCATCTGACTCGCTTCCAGCGGCATCAGGATGACCTTGCTGTTGTTGGCGGAAGCGAGTTTGCCCAGGGCATCGATGTATTTTTGCGCGACGAAGTAGTTGACCGCCTGAACGTTACCCGACGCGATGGCCTCGGAAACCACTTTGGTGGCACGCGCCTCTGCTTCGGCTTGGCGCTCACGGGCTTCGGATTCAAGGAACGCCGCCTGACGGCTACCTTCAGCTTCAAGGATCTGCGCCTGTTTCTTGCCCTCGGCCGTCAGGATCGCCGACGCTCGCAGGCCCTCGGCCTCGAGGATTTGCGCGCGTTTGATGCGCTCGGCTTTCATCTGGCCGGACATGGCAGCCATCAGGTCGGCAGGCGGGCTGATGTCCTTGATTTCGATGCGGGTGATCTTGATGCCCCACGGCGCCGTGGCTTCATCGACGGTGCGCAACAGTTTTTCGTTAATACCGTCGCGCTGGCTCAACATGGCATCCAGCTCCATGGAACCGAGCACGGTACGAATATTGGTTTGCAGCAGGTTGCGGATGGCGTGTTCGAGGTTGTTCACCTCATAGGCGGCCTGGGCGGTGTTGACCACCTGGAAGAAGCACACGGCGTCGATCTGCACGGTGGCGTTGTCGGCGGTGATGACTTCCTGAGGCGGAATATCCAGCACGCTTTCCATTACGTTGATCTTGCGACCGATGCGGTCCATGACCGGAATGATGATGTTGAGGCCGGGCTTGAGGGTGTTGGTATAGCGGCCAAAACGCTCGACGGTCCATTGGTAGCCCTGAGGCACCACCTTGAAGCCCATGAACAGGATGGCCACGGCCAACCCCACGAAAAGAAGCAGTACGGTTCCGATCTGCATAGCGATTCCCTATCTGATGGTGTCAGTGAAACGACGTTCGCCCGAGTGTAACGGTCTGCTCAGGGATAAGAACGGTTTCATGGCCCAACGACCAAAGCATTTGTTTCTGAATCCCCAGGTGTCACCCGTAATACCTCTGCCATGGTTGTCAGCCCTGCGTGCACTTTGCTGATCCCGGCGGCGCGCAGGCTGCACATACCGTTCTCCCGCGCCGCATGGCGTAACGCCTGCGCATCCGCACCGGGGATGATCAGCGTCTTGAGCGCCTCGTCGACCACCATGATTTCGTAGAGCCCGGCGCGGCCTCTATAGCCACTGTCACGACACTCGTTGCAACCGATAGCCTCGTGGACAGTTTCCAGCGCATCCACCGCGCGTTTGCAGTGAGGGCACAAAAGCCGCACCAGGCGCTGCGCCATCACGCCTATCAGCGTCGCTTTGATCAAATAATGCGCAATGCCCAGTTCCTGCAAACGGCTGATCGCTCCGGGCGCATCGTTGGTGTGCAGGGTCGACAGCACCAGGTGGCCGGTCAGCGCAGCCTGGATCGCCATTTCGGCGGTTTCCTGGTCGCGAATCTCGCCGATCATAATGATGTCCGGATCTTGCCGTAACAGTGCGCGAATGCCGCTGGCGAAGGTCAGGTCGATGTTGTGCTGTACCTGCATCTGGTTGAAGGCGGGCTCGACCATTTCAATCGGGTCTTCCACCGTGCACAGGTTCACCTCCCGGGTCGCCAATTGCTTGAGCGTGGTGTAGAGGGTGCTTGTTTTGCCCGAGCCGGTCGGCCCTGTGACCAGGATGATGCCGTTGCTGTGACGGGTCATGGCATGCCAGCGCTGCTGGTCTTCAGCAGACAAGCCGAGTTGGTCAAAATCCTTTAGCAACACTTGGGGGTCGAAAATTCGCATCACCAGTTTCTCGCCAAATGCCGTCGGCAAAGTGGAGAGGCGCAGTTCCACTTCGACGCCGGAAGGGCTCTTGGTCTTGACCCGGCCGTCCTGGGGTTTGCGTTTTTCCGCCACATTCATCCGGCCCAGGCTTTTCAGGCGGCTGACAACCGCCATCGTGACCTGGGGTGGAAACTGATAAACGTCGTGCAGCAGCCCATCAATGCGAAAACGCACGCGGCCCTGATCACGACACGGCTCGATATGGATATCACTGGCCCGCTGGCCGAAGGCGTACTGCAATAGCCAGTCGACAATATTGACGATATGCGCGTCATTGGCATCCGGCTCCTTATCGCTGGCGCCGAGGCTGAGCAGTTCGGGATGGCCCGGTGGCGCGGCCTTTCGATCAGCACCGCTGACCGACTTGGCCAGCCGGTAGAACTCGTCGGTGCAACGCTGAATGTCCTGTGGGTTGGCGACCACGCGGGTAATCGAGCGTTTGAGCACCTGCGCCAACCCGCTTTCCCAGCCGGTGATGTAGGGCTGTGCGCTGGCAACGGTAACGGTCTGCGCATCCACGGCCACCGCAAGAATGGCATGGCGCTGCGCGAATGCCTGGGACATCAGGGGCACGACCGTTGCCACGTCGATCTTCAGCGGGTCGATGCGCAGATAGGGCTGCCCGGCGTCACGGGCAAGCCATTGCATCAGCGTTTCCAGGCAAGGCCCCTCGGCCGCGATGCATTCCAGAGGGTGCAGGGTCGAGACGACCGTCGACAACCGGCGCGCCAAATCCGCCGCAATCAACCCTTGCTCGACCAATACAGGCAGCAATTGTTGCAGGTCCAGTCGACGATCTGGCAAGGCGGCGGGCATTTGGAATTCCTGATTAGCATGGGTGTGATCGCAGGCTAGCTACCTCCTGTCATTCCTCCTCCCGGCGTGTATTGCAGGCTTTTACCGAGCGACGGCCATTACCGCCTCAGGCCGCGCAGCATCAGCCGGCCACAGGTCCAGCGAGCACACGCTGATCAGGTTTCGAATCTTTTCACCGATCACCTGGGCGCGGTGCCAGCTCAATCCGTCCATCACGATATCAATGTTCAACAGGTCATCTTCGCGGTTCACGCAGACGTGCTGGGGCGTCAAAAACTGCAGGGCAAAATAGTTAAGCACTCGGCACAGCACATCCGGTTCTGCCTCGGCGACGATCCGATAATGCGCCTGACAATGGGCGTTGGTGACGGCCCACGCATCGACGCGGGAGGCGGGTTGGGCGGTTTCGACGGCGTGCATGCTGATTCTCCAGATTCGACTGGAGAAATTTTTACATTCGCCAGGGGAGATTTCTTACCTAAGATGGGCCTGATTGGCGAATCATCGAATCAATCAATTCAAGAAAAACACGAAAAAAGGTAATTTTATGCGCAGCGAGTTAGATGCCTACGACCGCCGTATTCTGGCCTTGCTGCAAGAAGACGCCTCGCTCTCCAGTGCGCAGATCGCCGAGCAGGTTGGCCTGTCGCAGTCGCCCTGCTGGCGGCGCATCCAGCGGCTCAAGGAGGAGGGTGTGATTCGCGGGCAGGTCACCCTGCTGGACCGCAAGAAAATCGGCCTCAACACGCAGATTTTTGCCGAGATAAAACTCAACGCCCACGGCCGATCGAACTTCACGGAATTCACCGACGCGATTCGCGGCTTTCCGGAGGTGCTGGAGTGTTATGTGTTGATGGGGTCGGTGGATTTTTTGCTGCGGATTGTTACGTCGGACATCGAGGCGTACGAGCGGTTTTTCTTCGAGAAGTTGTCGATGGTGCCGGGGATTCAGGAGGTGAATTCGATTGTGGCGTTGTCGGAGATCAAGTCCACCACCAGTCTGCCAGTATTGCGCTGACCGTGTGGGAGCGGGCTTGCTCGCGAAAGCGTAGTGTCAGTCACTGAATGTGTGTCTGATCCACCGCTTTCGCGAGCAAGCCCGCTCCCACATTTTGATCGAGGCGTCAGTTGGATTACAGACGCAGCAAAGTCTTCCAGGCGCGGTTCTGATAAACCGCAATCGCCTGATGCATCCGCGCATCCAGCGACTCATCGGTGATCGGCTGGTTGGCCAATTGCGCCAACTTGTTCAGCTCGCCGTACAGACGGTCCAGCTCCGGGATGTCCACCACCTGACGTGCATGGTGCAGCCACGCCTGAATACGCTCGATGCGCGGCAGTTGCTCAGCCAAATCTTCCGGCTGCTGCTGGTAGCGCTGCAGTTGCAGGGCGACGGCGTCGTCGGCCAGCAGGCGCGGCAGCCAGTTGGTGATTTGCGCGGCGCCCTGGCGGTTGCCACGCACATTGCGGTCGGCGGTCCAGGTGCGGGCCAGCAACCAGCGCGAAGCGTTCAGTGAGAACAAGCCCCAACGCACGTCGTCCAATTCTTCGATGAACTGTTCCGGCGCGGCTTTGCGGATGTCTTCATCGTCGTCGCCGGCTTGTACCAGCGGGCGCCAGTCTTCCAGCAAGGCATCGAGTGCGCTGCGCAGTTCACTGGTCGATTGACGCGGTGCGGCCTGGCCCAGGCTGCCGATCAGAGCGCGCAATTCGCCAAGGTTGTCGACCCAATCTTGCAGCAAGCGCCAGTGGCCGTTGAACCGATACTGTTCGGCCAGGCGCTGGCTGCTGCCGAGCAAGTGCCACATGATCGCGGCGAAGGTATCGTCCAACGGCATTTCGGCGTGTACGTCGGGTGCCGGCAGGCTCAGGGAGTAGCTGCTGGCGTCGTACAGGCGGTAGCCGCGCTCGGCCTTGCTGATATCGCAGGGCATCAGCGCGAGGGTCGCGGCCAGTTCGGCGGCGAGTTCCAGCAGGGCAGCCGGCTCACCTTCACGCAGCTCCAGCTCCAGCTCGCAGATTTCTTCTTTCTGCTTGCCGACCACTACATGGCCCAGGTCCAAAGCGGCTTCGATCACTACCTTGGCCTTGCCACGGCCCCAGGCGATTTCAGCGCGTTCACGCACAAAGTCGGTAGTGAAAATTGGCTTGAGGGTCTTTTTGTCCAGCTCGGCCAGTTGCTCGGGCCAGCATTCGCCGTCGAGCTTTTTCACGTCGAGCTTGGCTTTGGGCAAGTCCCAGTTGTACTCGTTACGTTCCGACAAGCCGGCGATGCTTTGACCGCGGGTCTTGAGGGTCTGGATGATCTCGTCACCGTCCTTGCGCAGGCGCAGGGCGACTTTGGCCTGGGCCAGGTCGCGCTCGGGGGTGTCGAAATACTGGTTCATCAACTCACGGCGTTCCCAGCCACTTTTGTTGCGTTTTTTCAGTAGCGGGTGCTCACGCAGCGCGGCGAGTGTTTCGCGGCTGACGCGGAGCTTGATTTCGGTTTCTTTCTGCATGGCCGGAAAATCCAGGATCGGGAGCGCAGCCGGGAAAAAGAGTGGCTGCCAAGGTCGTGCAGTGTACAGGACTGAGCCCGGCAACGTGCCGCAACGGTTTATTGTGTCGTGCAGATGGCTCTATAGTGGGGCTCATCCGTGAAGTTGAGAGACCGCGCATGCCATTACCGTCCATGAAAGAGCAGTTCGCCGCATTGATTGCCGCGCCTTCGGTCAGTTGCACCCAAGCGTCTCTCGACCAGACCAACCGCCCGGTGATTGATTTGCTCGCCAGTTGGCTGGGCGATTTGGGTTTCGCCATCGACATTCAACAAGTCAGCCCCGGCAAATTCAACCTGCTCGCGAGTTTCGGCAGCGGGCCCGGCGGGCTGGTGCTGGCGGGGCATAGCGATACCGTTCCGTATGACGCCGCGTTGTGGAAGACCGATCCGCTTAAGTTGACGGAAGTCGACGGCCGCTGGGTAGGACTGGGCAGCTGCGACATGAAGGGTTTTTTCGCGCTGGCGATTGAAGCTGTGTTGCCGTTGCTGGACCAACCGTTCAAGCAACCGCTGCTTATTCTTGCTACCTGCGATGAAGAAAGCTCGATGTCCGGCGCCCGTGCGCTGGCCGAAGCGGGGCGCCCGTTGGGCCGCGCCGCAGTCATCGGCGAGCCGACCGGGCTCAAGCCGATTCGCCTGCACAAAGGCGTGATGATGGAGCGCATCGATATCCTCGGTCAAAGCGGCCATTCATCGGATCCAAGCCTGGGCCACAGCGCCCTTGAAGCCATGCACGACGCCATCGGCGAACTGCGTGGCCTGCGCCTGGCCTGGCAGCGCGAGTACCGCAACCCGCAATTCAGCGTGCCGCAACCGACCATGAACTTCGGCTGCATCCATGGCGGCGATAACCCCAACCGCATCTGCGGCCAGTGTTCCCTGGAGTTCGACCTGCGGCCGTTGCCGGGCATGGACCCGCAGGTGCTGCGCAACGCCATTCGCCAGAAGCTCGAACCCTTGGCCGAACGGCACAAAGTGAAGATTGATTACGCGCCGCTGTTCCCCGAAGTGCCGCCGTTTGAGCAAGCCGAAGACGCCGAACTGGTGCGGGTTGCGGAACGATTGACCGGTCATCGTGCCGAAGCAGTAGCGTTCGGCACCGAAGCGCCTTATCTTCAGCGCCTCGGTTGCGAAACCCTGGTGTTAGGCCCTGGCGACATCGCCTGCGCCCATCAGCCGGGCGAGTACCTCGAAATGTCACGGTTGACGCCTACAGTGCGTCTATTGCGCGAACTGATTGAGCATTACTGCCTGAAACCCGCGTAAATTAACCCCTGCCCATTCGTACATAGAAGGAGAGCGAGCGTGTCGCCAAGCCTGTTCCGACGATAACCATCAGCCCGTTGTGCGCTTTCACGAATCATCCTTTTTCGGCTGCTTTTTATTACAGGCCCAGGTTTTATGCCCGAATACGTTAATTGGCTTCGTCACGCTTCGCCCTACATCAATGCTCACCGGGACTGCACCTTTGTGGTCATGCTGCCCGGCGACGGTGTGGAACACCCCAACTTCGGCAATATCGTCCACGACCTGGTGCTGCTGCACAGCCTGGGTGTGCGGCTGGTGCTGGTGCACGGTTCGCGCCCTCAAATTGAAACCCGTCTTGAAGCGCGCGGCTTGACCCCGGTTTACCACGAAGGCATGCGCATCACTGATGCCGCGACGCTGGAGTGTGTGATCGACGCCGTCGGCCACTTGCGTATCGCCATTGAAGCGCGCTTGTCCATGGACATGGCGTCCTCGCCGATGCAGGGTTCGCGCCTGCGTGTGACCAGCGGCAACCTGGTGACGGCGCGTCCGATCGGCGTGCTCGGAGGCGTGGACTATCACCATACCGGCGAAGTGCGCCGCGTCGACCGCAAAGGCATCAACCGTCTGTTGGACGAGCGCTCCATCGTGCTGCTGTCGCCGCTGGGCTATTCGCCCACCGGTGAAATCTTCAACCTGGCCTGCGAAGACGTCGCCACCCGCGCCGCCATCGACCTGGGCGCCGACAAGCTGCTGCTGTTTGGCGCCGACCTTGGCCTGATTGATGAACATGGCCGACTGGTGCGTGAACTGCGCCCGCAACAAGTGCCGGCGCACCTGTTGCGCCTGGGCAGCAACTACCAGGCGGAACTGTTGGACGCTGCCGCCGAGGCTTGCCGTGGCGGGGTAGGGCGCAGCCACATTGTGAGTTATGCCGAAAACGGCGCCTTGCTCACCGAACTGTTCACCCGGGACGGCGGCGGTACGCTGGTGGCCCAGGAGCAATTCGAACTGGTGCGCGAGGCGGCGATTGAAGACGTCGGCGGCTTGCTCGACCTGATCAGCCCATTGGAAGAGCAGGGCATTCTGGTACGCCGTTCGCGGGAAGTGCTGGAGCGCGAGGTCGAGCAGTTCAGCGTGGTCGAGCGCGAAGGCATGATCATCGCCTGTGCGGCGCTGTACCAGATCGCTGATTCGGACGCCGGTGAGTTGGCGTGCCTGGCGGTGAACCCGGAATACCGTCACGGCGGGCGCGGTGATGAGTTGCTGGAACGTATCGAAACGCGCGCGCGGGCGCAGGGGTTGAAGACGTTGTTCGTGCTGACTACCCGCACCGCTCACTGGTTCCGCGAGCGTGGGTTTGTGCCGAGCAGCGTGGATCGCCTGCCATCGGCGCGGGCGTCGCTGTACAACTATCAGCGTAATTCGAAAATCTTCGAAAAGGCGCTTTAAGCCCGAACCTTCTGCCTAATAAAGAGCTGGCTTATGTGGGAGCTGGCTTGCCTGCGATAGCATCACCTCGGTGTTACTGAAAAACCGAGGTGTCAGCATCGCAGGCAAGCCAGCTCCCACAGTTGATTGCCTTTATTGGCGGATAAATTTGTCGGTCACAAAGGCCGAGTAATCCGGCAACACCGTCTCCCCAACCGCCTTCGCCGTACCGCCTTTAAGCAGAGCATCGGTTTGCTGTGCCTGAGCATCCGGGAACGTAGTGGCTGCCAACAGCTCAGCATTGGAGTCTGTCAATTTAGCGATTTTCTGCACGGGCTTCGAATCCACCGTCCAGCTGTTTTTGCGCGCGGCATAGTCGGCAAAAGAATCCAGCGTGACGTTGGCAAACCTGGCCACCACGTCAGGATGTTTTTCCGCAAAATCTTTGCGCACCACCAAGGCTTCAGAAGTATTGATCTGCGCCGATACGATAAACACCATGCTCGGTAGATTGCGTGAAGCCGCCGCTGCGAGGGGCTGGAACCCAGGTTGTCTAGTTGTACTCCGCCGGAGACGATGGCGGTGACAACCTTTGGCCCACTGTTGAACCGGCGGCTCTGACACCAAAAGAAAGAATTAGTGACACAAAAACTGTAACAATTTGACGGGAGGATATGCCACTGGCCATGATGGCGTCGCCTTTTTGATCGTGGGTGACGTATGCAACAGTACGGCCACACTAATCGATCTAAAAAAAGCCAAGCAAATATCGTTTAGGTATTAGCTTATGGTGCGCGTGGGTCTACGCTGAGCCGCTCGTGTCATGGAAAAGCTTATTCCTGAATCGTATGAAAAAGGACGAAACAATTCTTTTTGGGTGTATGAAAAACTCATTACCCTGCAGGGACCAAATCAACTGCGATTAGACCAAGGTAGTAGACAAACCAAGTTACGATTGACTTGGTAGCCACTATCTGGCGCTAATCGCGCATCTGTGGATCCAGGGCGTCAGACCCGGGACCTAAGAAATACAAAAATTAGAAATGAGAGGAGCGGTACATGAAGAAGTCAACATTGGCGTTGGCCGTGGCTGTAGCTGCGATTGCCCAACAGGCAAACTCCGCCGGTTTTATCGATGACAGCAAGGTTACGCTGGGGCTGCGTAACTTTTACATCAACACTGATAACCGTGACTCCGCTGCTGGCACTGCAGCCAACAAGCGCGCCGGTGTTCAGAGCAAGCAAGAAGAATGGGGCCAAGGCTTCGATCTGCGCTTCATCTCCGGTTTCACCCAAGGCACCGTCGGTTTCGGTCTCGATGCTATCGGCCTGTTGGGCGTACGTCTGGATTCGGGCGGCGGCACCAACGGCGCCACTGCCACTTCCTACGGCGGCACCGTGTTCCCGAGCAAGTCCAACGGCGAAGCTGTTGATAACTACTCGAGCCTGGGCCTGACTGCCAAAGCCAAGATCTCTCAGACCGAATTGAAGCTGGGTACTCTGCAACCCAAGCTGCCGGTTATCGTGACCAACGATGGTCGTCTGCTGCCGCAGACCTTCCAGGGTGGCCAGATCACTTCGAACGATATCAAAGACCTGACGCTGGTTGCCGGTCAGATCGAAAAGGCCAAGGGTCGTAACTCCAGCAACGTTGACAACCTGTCCATTTCGGGTGCAAACAGCCGTGGCGCCAACTGGCGTGACAGCAACAAGTTCTACTTCGCCGGTGGTGATTACAAGATCACCAAGGACCTGACGGCTCAGTACTACTACGGCAACCTGGAAGATTTCTACAAGCAGCACTTCCTGGGCTTGACCCACAACTGGGCTATCGGCCCGGGTGTACTGAAATCTGACCTGCGTTACTTCAACAGCTCCGATGACGGTAAGAACGGCCACGAATCCGCCTACTTCTCTTCGGGCAACTACAGCGGCGTCAACTCCGGTCGCGGCAAGGTCGATAACAACCTGTACAGCGGCCTGTTCCTGTACACCGTTGCCGGCCACACCTTCGGTGGCGGTTACCAAGTCAGCAACGGTAGCAGCGACTTCCCTTGGTTGAACCAGGGCGACGGTTCGTCTGCCTACATCACCACTGACATGCAGATTGCCAAGTTCGCCCGTGCCGGCGAACGCACCTGGCAAGCTCGTTACGCTTATGACTTCGCCAAGGTTGGCGTGCCTGGCTTGACCGCCGGTGTCGTGTACCTCAAAGGTACTGATATCGATACCGTCAACGGTAGCCGTGCCGAGTTCACTGGTCAGTCCGAGTGGGAACGTGACATCACTGTTGCCTACGTGATCCCGGAAGGCCCGCTGAAAAACCTCGGTGTCGCCTGGAAAAACGCTATGTGGCGCAACGATGTTGCTGCCGCGCGCGATCAAGACGAAAACCGTGTAATCGTCAGCTACAGCTACGCGTTCAAGTAACTGCGTTAAGCCTTGCCCGGCGCAATGCCGGGCAAGGTATGTTGCTTTCAGGTCAGGCTCAACCCCCGCAAGCCCTCCCCGAATCCCCTCTTTGTACAGCGTCTCAAGGCCTTCTCGAACCTTGAAATCAATGGTGCTCCTCGGCCGTTGCGGCGTCCAATGAACAGATTTTTAATATTCCCTTATCGTCTAAATAAATCGATATTTATTCTTTTTAAATAATCTCCAACCCATGCACAGTGGGCTCCATAAGCACTCATCAGGAGCCACATCATGAGCCTAAGATTGGGCGACATCGCCCCCGACTTCGAACAGGATTCCAGCGCCGGCACCATTCGTTTCCACGAATGGCTGGGCGATAGCTGGGGCGTGTTGTTTTCCCATCCGGCCGACTTCACCCCGGTGTGCACCACCGAGCTGGGCTTCACCGCCAAGCTCAAGGACGAATTCGCCAAGCGCGGCGTCAAGGCGATCGCCCTGTCGGTCGACCCGGTGGACTCGCACCACAAGTGGATCGAAGACATCAACGAAACCCAGAACACCGTCGTCAACTTCCCGATCCTGGCCGATGCCGATCGCAAAGTGTCGGACCTCTACGACCTGATCCACCCGAACGCCAGTGACACCCTCACGGTGCGGTCGTTGTTCGTGATTGACCCGAACAAAAAGATTCGCCTGACCATCACCTACCCGGCCAGCACCGGCCGTAACTTCCACGAAATTCTGCGGGTCATTGATTCGCTGCAATTGACCGACAACCACAAGGTAGCCACGCCGGCCAACTGGCAGGACGGTGATGAAGTGGTGATCGTGCCGTCGCTCAAGGACGAGGAAGAGATCAAGAAGCGCTTTCCCAAGGGATATCGCGCGGTGAA
Source organism: Pseudomonas sp. AMR01 (assembly GCF_041946035.1). Classification (NCBI taxonomy): domain Bacteria; kingdom Pseudomonadati; phylum Pseudomonadota; class Gammaproteobacteria; order Pseudomonadales; family Pseudomonadaceae; genus Pseudomonas; species Pseudomonas sp. AMR01. The sequence goes on along the minus strand of NZ_JAUTYR010000020.1, from coordinate 18,976 downwards.
GCCGTATCTGCGGCTTACCCCACAACCCAACCGTTAACACCGATCCATGTGGGAGGGGGCTTGCTCCCGGTAGCGGTGTGTCAGGCACCAACTGATTAGCTGATCCACTGCAATCGGGAGCAAGCCCCCTCCCACATTTTTGAGCGGATTTCGACGGACACACAGCAGGGGTTTTCAGGCCGTTTCGACGGCCTTTTTTTTCGCCCGCAGATCTATAAAGCGCATATTCTTTTTAAGAATAAACAAATGAAAAAATGAGATTTATAGATATATAAATCTGCTGCTAAGGTCTCTCCATCCTGGCGCCATCGCCACACCGCGAACCGCTGACACTTGCTCAAGGAATACCTGCATGCTGGTCGTAACACTTGGAGGCAGCCCCAGCCAGCGTTCGCGCTCCGGGGTCTTGCTGGATAAATCCCGTCAGTGGCTGCAAGACAAAGGCGTGGAAGTGGTGAGTTATCAGATACGGGACTTCCCGGCCGAAGACTTGCTGCACGCCCGCTTTGACAGCCCCAAAGTCATCGACCTGCTGCAACAAGTGGCCAACGCCGACGGGCTGGTCATCGCCACGCCGGTGTACAAGGCCTCGTTTTCCGGGGCGCTGAAAACCGTGCTGGATTTGCTGCCCGAACGCGCCCTGGCCCACAAGATCGTGCTGCCAATGGCCACCGGCGGCAGCATCGCCCACATGCTGGCGGTGGACTACGCCTTGAAACCGGTGCTGTCAGCGCTGAAAGCCGAGGAGTTGCTCCACGGCATTTTTGCCGAAGACACCCAGATCGCGTACGGCGAAGGCAGTGTCCAGGCGCAACTGGTGCCAGTGCTTGAACACCGTTTGCACGACGCCCTGGAAACCTTCTACAGCGCCATGGCCCGTCGCCCGAAACCGCTGGACCCGCATGCATTGAATGAACGTTTGTTGAGTGCCCGCTGGAGCATTTAAGCGCTACCCCTACATCGAGAAACACTCACCTTACTCAGCCGCCAACGGCCAAGCAGGTGCAGCCAACCCCCTCATCGCACTATTTGGAGAGAGCGCCATGCGCACTGTCATCTTGCGTCGTGGTCTGGTCGCACTGTTTGCTGCGGCTGTGTCCTTCGGCGCCATTGTTCAAGCCCAGGCCGCCGAAACCCTGCGGATCGGTTATCAGAAATACGGCACGCTGGTGCTGCTCAAGGCCAAGGGTTCGCTGGAAAAGCGCCTGGCCGCCCAGGGTGTGCAAGTGCAGTGGACTGAATTCCCCGGCGGCCCGCAATTGCTCGAAGGCCTGAACGTCGGCTCAATCGATTTTGGCGTGACGGGCGAAACCCCGCCGGTCTTCGCCCAGGCCGCCGGCGCCGACCTGCTGTATGTGGCCTACGAGCCGCCAGCGCCGACCAGTGAAGCGATCCTGGTGCCGAAAGACTCGCCGATCAAATCGGTGGCCGAGCTCAAAGGCAAGAAAGTCGTCCTGAACAAAGGCTCCAACGTGCATTACCTGCTGGTGCGTGCGCTGGAAGATGCCGGCCTGCAATACACCGACGTGCAGAAGGTGTTCCTGCCGCCCGCCGATGCCCGTGCCGCGTTTGAGCGCGGCAGCGTCGACGCGTGGGTAATCTGGGACCCGTACCAGGCCGCCGCCGAGAAACAACTGCAGGCACGCACTCTGCGTGACGGCACCGGCATCGCCGACAACCATCAGTTCTACCTGGCCACCAAGCCGTACGCCGAACAACACCCTGAAGTGATCAAGGCGTTGGTGGAAGAAGTGCGCGCGGTGGGCGAATGGTCCAAGGCCAATCCGCAGGAAGTCACCGAACAAGTTGCACCGCTGCTCGGCCTGCCGGCTGACATCACTTTGACCTCGGTGAAACGCCAAGGCTACGGCGCGCTGTTTCTGACCCCGGAAGTGGTCGCCGCCCAACAGAAAATCGCTGACAGCTTTTACCAACTCAAATTGATCCCCAAGCCCTTGAGCATCAAGGACGTGATCTGGACGCCACCCGCCGCCGTCGCCACAGCGCCGTAATCCGACTTCTTCAGGAGACAACTCCATGAGCCTCAATATTTTCTGGTTCCTGCCTACCCATGGCGACGGCCACTACCTTGGCACCGCCGAGGGCGCTCGCGCCGTCGATCACGGCTATTTGCAGCAAGTCGCCCAGGCGGCTGACCGCGTTGGCTTCGGCGGCGTGCTGATCCCCACCGGGCGCTCCTGCGAAGACTCGTGGCTGGTGGCCGCGTCGCTGATCCCGGTGACCCAGCGTCTGAAATTCCTCGTCGCCCTGCGCCCCGGGATCATTTCCCCGACGGTGGCCGCGCGTCAGGCCGCGACCCTTGATCGTCTGTCTGGTGGCCGCGCGCTGTTCAACCTGGTGACCGGCGGTGACCCGGAAGAACTGGCCGGCGACGGCTTGTTCCTGAGCCACGAAGAGCGTTATCAAGCCTCCGTGGAATTCACCCGCATCTGGCGCCGCGTGCTCGAAGGCGAAACCGTGGACTACGACGGCCAGCACATCAGCGTCAAAGGCGCCAAATTACTCTACCCGCCGATTCAGCAACCGCGCCCGCCGCTGTACTTCGGCGGTTCCTCCGAAGCGGCCCAGGACCTGGCTGCCGAACAGGTGGAAATGGTGCTGACCTGGGGCGAGCCACCGGCCGCCGTCGCCGAGAAAATCGCACAGGTGCGCGCCAAGGCCGCAAATCTTGGGCGCACTGTGCGCTTCGGCATCCGCCTGCACGTGATCGTGCGTGAAACCAACGCCGAAGCCTGGCAAGCCGCCGACAAACTGATCTCCCATGTGGACGATGAAACCATCGCCCGCGCCCAGGCCTCGCTGTCGCGCTTTGACTCGGTGGGCCAGCAGCGTATGGCTGCCTTGCACGGCGGTAGCCGCGACAACCTGGAAGTCAGCCCCAACCTGTGGGCCGGCGTTGGCCTGGTGCGCGGCGGTGCCGGCACGGCGCTGGTGGGCGATGGCCCAACCGTCGCTGCGCGCGTCAATGAATACGCAGCGCTGGGCATCGACACGTTTATCTTCTCCGGTTACCCACACCTGGAAGAGTCGTACCGGGTTGCAGAGCTGCTGTTCCCCCATCTTGATATCGAACGCCCGGAGCTGCCAAAAGGCGCGGGCTACGTCAGCCCGTTCGGCGAAATGGTCGCCAACGACATCCTTCCCAAAGCTGCGTCACAGAGCTGAGGCGCTGTCATGAATGTTGAAAAACTGAGCCATCGCGTAGCGCCCTGGGTGCTGCCGATTTTATTGCTGGCGGTGTGGCAGTTGTCGGTGTCGGCAGGCTGGTTGTCGACGCGCATTCTGCCGGCGCCCAGTGCCGTGATTGAAGCCGGGGTTAACCTGGTACGCACCGGCGAAATCTGGACGCACCTGGCCATCAGCGGCTGGCGTGCCGGGCTGGGGTTTGCGATTGGTGGCAGCATTGGTCTGATTCTGGGCTTTATCACCGGCCTGTCGAAGTGGGGCGAACGCCTGCTCGACAGCTCGGTGCAGATGATCCGCAACGTGCCGCACCTGGCGCTGATTCCGCTGGTGATCCTGTGGTTCGGCATCGACGAAACCGCAAAGATTTTCCTGGTCGCCCTCGGCACGCTGTTCCCGATTTACCTGAACACCTACCACGGCATCCGCAACGTCGACCCGGCGCTGGTGGAAATGTCGCGCAGCTACGGCTTGTCCGGCTTCAGCCTGTTCCGTCAGGTGATCCTGCCGGGCGCGCTGCCGTCGATTCTGGTGGGCGTGCGCTTTGCGCTGGGCTTCATGTGGCTGACGCTGATCGTGGCGGAAACTATCTCGGCCAGCTCCGGCATCGGTTACCTGGCGATGAACGCGCGGGAATTCCTGCAAACCGACGTCGTCGTCCTCGCCATTGTTATGTACGCCATCCTCGGCAAGCTCGCCGACCTCGCCGCGCGTGGCCTTGAGCGTGTGTGGCTGCGCTGGCATCCGGCTTACCAAGTGAACAAGGGAGGTGCGGCATGACCGCTCAACAACCTCCGCGCCTGCTTAAAGGCATCCCGCTGGCGGTGCGCAAGTTGCGCAAGGCCTTTGGTGCGAGGGAAGTGCTCAAAGAGATTGATCTGCATATTCCGGCGGGCCAGTTCGTGGCCGTGGTCGGTCGCAGTGGCTGCGGCAAAAGTACCTTGCTGCGCCTGCTGGCGGGCCTGGACAAAGCCAGCGGCGGCGAGTTGCTGGCGGGTTCCGCGCCGCTGAGTGACGCAATTGAAGACACGCGCTTGATGTTCCAGGAAGCGCGTTTGCTGCCGTGGAAAAAGATCATCGATAACGTCGGCCTGGGCCTTAAAGGCAACTGGCGCCCAAAAGCGCTGGAAGCTTTGGAGGCGGTGGGCCTGGTCGAGCGCGCCAATGAGTGGCCGGCGGCCTTGTCCGGTGGTCAGAAGCAGCGTGTGGCGCTTGCGCGCGCATTGATTCACCAGCCGCGCCTGCTGCTGCTCGACGAGCCGCTGGGCGCGCTGGATGCCCTGACCCGCATCGAGATGCAGCAACTGATTGAAAACCTCTGGCAGAAGCACGGCTTCACCGTGTTACTGGTCACCCATGACGTCAGCGAGGCCGTGGCCATCGCCGACCGGGTGATCCTGATCGAAGACGGCGAAATTGGCCTGGACCTCACTGTCGACCTGCCGCGCCCACGCGCCCGAGGCTCACATCGTCTGGCTGCGCTGGAATCTGAAGTGCTCAACCGTGTGCTGTCGTTGCCAGGCTCGCCGCCGGAACCCGAACCTGTTTCACCGCTGCCTACGCAATTGCGTTGGGCTCAATAACTCACTTGTCCCTGAAGGAAGAAGACCATGACTATTAAAGCCATCAACGTGCGTAACCAATTCAAAGGCACCATCAAGGAAATCGTCGAAGGCGACGTGCTGTCGGAAATCGACGTGCAGACAGCGTCCGGTATCGTGACTTCGGTAATTACTACCCGCTCGGTGAAAGAGTTGGAGTTGGTGATTGGCAGTGAAGTGATTGCCTTTGTTAAGTCCACCGAGGTGTCGATTGCCAAGTTGTGATTGAAGATCTTTGTTGCTTCTGAGATCGCCTTCGCGAGCAAGCCCGCTCCCACATTTTGATGTGTGAACACATTCAAAATGTGGGAGCGGGCTTGCTCGCGAAGAGGCCGGTACAGTCAACACAAGACTCAGCGCGCAGCCACCCGCTTGGGCAGATACGCCGGTAAATAAAGCCCCACATACGCATCAAACACCCGCATGCCTTCCTCGGCCATGCGCGCTGTGATCTGCCCGTGCTGATGTATCGAGCGCGCGTAGACGCGGTCGCTCAACTCCAGCGCCAACGCAAACACATCCACATCGCTTGGCAACGTCGGCACTTCAAAGTGGCGGCTGAACACGGCCAACATTAAATCCCCCAACTCCAGATCATGCTGACGGTCCGCCTGGGTCACTTCGGTCAGCCCGTGCTGCGCCAGGATCAACTGCCGCGCGGCGGCGTCGTGCTCGTAAATCGCGAGCATGCGCTGTTCGACGATGCAGGACAGGTCGCGCCATTGCTTGAGCGAATCATGCTCGATAGGCGCCTGAATCGCCGCGCGAAACGCTGCGTGTACAGCCGCCGTCAGCGCCTCGAGCAACGCCGGCACGCTGGCGAAAAAGTGGTACACCGATGACGGCGGTATCTGCGCGCGTTCCGCCACGCTGTAGATCGACAAACTCGCCACGCCTTCGGCCGCCAGCAAAGTGCGGGCGGCGTCGAGGATCGCGTCGATCCGGGCCTGGCTGCGAGCGCGGGGTTTGCGAGGGGCGGCGGAGCGGGTGGTCATGGAAGTCTCCTACAAGGCAGCGGGCATTGTATGAGCAGGAAGGTGTGTTGTCTGCCAGGCCGCCATCGCGAGCAAGCCCGCTCCCACATTCGAACCGGTTTCTTCAGGAAAACTCGGTCAAATGTGGGAGCGGGCTTGCTCGCGAAGGGGCCACCTCGGTCTCCCGGAGTAAACCCATAAAAAAACGCCACAGACTAAAAGCCTGTAGCGTTTTTTCAATGCTGCAACCGCTTACACGGTATGCAGGTACCAGTTGTACTCAAGGTCGGAGATGGAGTGTTCGAACTCTTCCAGCTCACTTTCCTTACAGGCGACGAAGATATCGATGTATTTAGGGTCGATGTACTTGGCCATCACCTCGCTGTCGTCCAACTCGCGCAGGGCATCGCGCAGGTTGTTCGGCAGGCTTTGTTCGTTCTGCTCGTAGCTGTTGCCTTCTACCGGTGCGCCAGGCTCGATCTTGTTGGTCAGGCCGTGATGCACGCCTGCCAACACCGAAGCCATCAGCAGGTAAGGGTTGGCGTCGGCGCCAGCCACACGGTGTTCGATACGCACCGAATCGGCTGTGCCGGTCGGTACGCGAATCGCCACGGTGCGGTTGTCCAGGCCCCAGCACGGCGAGTTCGGCACGTAGAACTGTGCGCCGAAACGACGGTAGGAGTTGACGTTGGGGCACAGGAACGCCATTTGGGCGGGCAGGGTCTCGAGCACACCGCCGATCGCGTGACGCAATGCGGCGTTCTGCTCGGGATCCTCGCTGGCAAAGATGTTTTTGCCGTCTTTGTCCAGGATCGAAATGTGTACGTGTAAACCGTTGCCTGCCTGGCCCGGGTAAGGCTTGGCCATGAAGGTGGTGTCCATCTCATGGTCGTAGGCGATGTTCTTGATCAGGCGCTTGAGCAGTACCGCGTAGTCGCAGGCCTTGATCGGGTCGGCGACGTGGTGCAGGTTCACTTCGAACTGCGCCGGGGCACTTTCCTTCACGATGGCGTCGGCCGGGATACCTTGCTCTTTGGCACCTTCCAGAATGTCCTGGAGGCAGTCGACGTATTCGTCGAGGTCGTCGATCAGGTAAACCTGAGTCGAATGCGGGCGTTTGCCGGAGATCGGCGAGCGGGGCGGTTGTGGGCGGCCGTTCACGTTCTCCTGGTCGATCAGGTAGAACTCAAGCTCAAAGGCGGCGCAAATGGTCAGACCAAGGTCGTCAAATTTGCTTACAACTTGGCGGAGGACTTCGCGAGGATCGGCGAAGAAAGGTTCACCTTCCAGTTCGTGCATGGTCATCAGCAGTTGCGCGGTTGGGCGCTTTTGCCAAGGCTCGTTGCACAGGGTGTCGGGGATTGGATAACAGATTCGGTCAGCATCGCCGATGTCCAGACCCAGGCCGGTGCTTTCCACCGTCGAGCCGTTGATATCCAGGGCAAATAAAGAGGCAGGCAGGTTAATGCCCTTCTCGTAAACCTTGTGGAGGCTGGTGCGTTCGATGCGCTTGCCGCGCACCACACCATTCATATCCGCAATTAGAAGGTCTACGTACAGAACCTCAGGATGATCCTTAAGGAACGCGTTCGCTTCGTTAAGCTGAACGGCACGCGGGGGTACCGACATGATGCAACACCTTTGTTGTTAAAAATATCAATCATTGATCTTTTCTGGTTTCAGTCAACCCGAACGGCATGCCGAAGTCAAGCGAGGCCGTTTTTGCCCTAAAAAAGCACCGCGAGGCCTTTTTTGGGGCTTTTTGGGGCAAATTTTTGGGTTTGAAGGCCTTGGGATTAGCAGGCTTGAGCGGGCCGTGTTGTATTTTTTACGGGGGTGTTGTGTAAAAAAATGAACAAGGCTAAGCTCGATTCAAACCCATAACAGCAATAATACCGGGGTGCTTCATGTCTCGCCTGCCGCCACTCGGCGTCTCGATCCGTGCCTTACGGGCCTCGCCTTCAGTCCCCGTCTCATCTATTCGCGTTGCGGCACCGGTCAATATTCTTGACGGCCCAGCCGATGGTTTCTTTATCGCGTCATCCTCCTCAAACCTGCCCATCGAAGCGCGCCCGTCCAGGCAGTTGCTCATGATTCTGCACGGCTTTTGCTTGATGAATGCAACACCACCACAAATGGCAGGTAAGCTTCTGCCTTGAACGACAAAACGACGCGGATGCTGCGTCAACTTACGCCTGACCTTTAATGGATGTCAGGAAACACAGCCCAGAGGCATTTATGAGTAACAACCTCGACCAGCTCACCGATTGGTTGAAAGACCACAAGATCACAGAAGTCGAATGCATGATTGGCGACCTCACGGGCATCACCCGCGGCAAGATCTCGCCGACCAACAAGTTCATCGCCGAAAAAGGCATGCGCCTGCCCGAGAGCGTTCTGTTGCAGACCGTGACCGGCGACTATGTCGAAGACGACATCTATTACGAACTGCTCGACCCGGCCGACATCGACATGATCTGCCGCCCCGACCAGAACGCGGTGTTCCTGGTGCCGTGGGCCATCGAGCCGACCGCCCAGGTGATCCACGACACCTACGACAAGCAAGGCAACCCGATCGAGCTGTCGCCGCGCAACGTGCTCAAGAAAGTGCTCAAGCTCTACGCCGAGAAAGGCTGGCAGCCTATCGTCGCGCCGGAGATGGAGTTCTACCTGACCAAGCGCTGCGAAGACCCGGACTTCCCGCTGCAACCGCCGATTGGCCGTTCCGGTCGCCCGGAGACCGGTCGCCAGTCCTTCTCTATAGAAGCGGCCAACGAATTCGACCCGCTGTTCGAAGACGTCTACGACTGGTGCGAACTGCAGGAGCTGGACCTCGACACGCTGATCCACGAGGACGGCACGGCGCAGATGGAAATCAACTTCCGTCACGGCGATGCCTTGTCCCTGGCCGACCAGATTCTGGTGTTCAAACGCACCATGCGCGAAGCCGCGCTCAAGCACAACGTGGCCGCCACCTTCATGGCCAAGCCCATGACCGGCGAGCCGGGCAGTGCGATGCACTTGCACCAGAGCATCATCGACATCGCCACCGGCAAAAACGTCTTCTCCAATGAAGACGGGAGCATGAGCCAGCTGTTCCTTAATCACATTGGCGGCCTGCAGAAATTCATCCCCGAATTGCTGCCGTTGTTTGCCCCCAACGTGAACTCGTTCCGCCGCTTCCTGCCCGACACCTCGGCGCCGGTGAACGTGGAATGGGGCGAAGAAAACCGCACCGTGGGCCTGCGCGTACCGGATGCCGGCCCGCAGAACCGTCGCGTGGAAAACCGCTTGCCGGGCGCCGATGCCAACCCGTACCTGGCGATTGCCGCCAGCCTGTTGTGCGGTTATATCGGCATGGTTGAAGGCCATGAGCCGAGCGCGCCAGTGGTGGGCCGTGGCTACGAGCGCCGCAACCTGCGCTTGCCGTTGACCATCGAAGACGCGCTGGAACGCATGGAAAACAGCAAGACCATCGAGAAGTATCTGGGTAAGAAATTCATCACGGGCTATGTCGCGGTCAAGCGGGCCGAGCATGAAAACTTCAAGCGCGTGATCAGTTCGTGGGAGCGGGAATTCCTGCTCTTCGCCGTCTGATGCGCCGGGCGGGCCGTGGGAATGGCTCGCCCTCACCTGAAACATCTAGGAGATTGGTATGTCCAGCAACAACCCGCAAACCCGTGAATGGCAAGCCTTAAGCAGCGATCATCACTTGGCGCCGTTCAGCGATTTCAAGCAATTGAAAGAGAAGGGCCCACGGATCATCACCAAAGCCCACGGCGTTTACCTGTGGGACAGCGAAGGCAACAAGATCCTCGATGGCATGGCTGGCCTGTGGTGCGTGGCGATCGGTTACGGTCGCGATGAACTGGCAGACGCCGCCGCCAAACAGATGAAAGAACTGCCGTATTACAACCTGTTCTTCCAGACCGCTCACCCGCCGGTGCTGGAACTGGCAAAAGCTATTTCCGATGTCGCACCGGCAGGCATGAACCACGTGTTCTTCACCGGTTCCGGCTCCGAAGGCAACGACACCATGTTGCGCATGGTCCGCCACTACTGGGCGATCAAGGGCCAGCCAAACAAGAAAACCATCATCAGCCGCAAGAATGGCTACCACGGCTCCACCGTGGCTGGCGCCAGCCTGGGCGGCATGACGTATATGCATGAACAGGGCGACCTGCCGATTCCGGGCATCACCCATATTGCCCAGCCGTACTGGTACGGCGAAGGTGGCGACATGAGCCCCGAAGCGTTCGGCGTGTGGGCGGCCAACCAGCTTGAAGAGAAAATTCTGGAAGTCGGCGTGGACAACGTCGGGGCCTTTATTGCCGAGCCTATCCAGGGTGCCGGTGGTGTGATCGTGCCGCCCGACAGCTACTGGCCGCGTATCAAGGAAATCCTCGCCAAGTACGACATTCTGTTCGTCGCTGATGAAGTGATCTGCGGTTTCGGCCGTACCGGCGAGTGGTTCGGCAGCGACTTCTACGACCTCAAGCCGCACATGATGACCATCGCCAAGGGCCTGACTTCGGGCTACATCCCAATGGGTGGCCTGATCGTGCGCGACGACGTGGTTGCCGTGCTCAATGAAGGCGGGGATTTCAACCACGGCTTCACCTACTCCGGTCACCCGGTGGCGGCAGCGGTAGCCCTGGAAAACATCCGAATTCTGCGCGATGAGAAGATCGTCAGCCGCGTTCACGACGAAACGGCACCTTATTTGCAGAACCGTCTGAGGGAACTGGCTGATCACCCGCTGGTGGGTGAAGTTCGCGGCGTAGGCATGCTTGGGGCGATTGAGCTGGTGCAGGACAAGGCCACGCGCAAACGTTACGAAGGGAAGGGCGCTGGCATGATCTGCCGCACGTTCTGCTTCGAGAATGGCCTGATCATGCGCGCCGTGGGCGACACCATGATCATTTCGCCGCCGCTGGTGATCAGCAAGGCTGAAATCGACGAGCTGGTGACTAAGGCTCGCCAGTGCCTGGACCTTACTTTGGCGGCATTGCAGGGCTAAATGCTAGGCTCAGTGCGCAGCGGCTTCGGGCGCTGCGTCCGGGCAGTTGTATACAGGCAGGCTTTGGTTGAAAGCCGGCCTGCGAACTTGCCAGACTGTCGCCCTGTTTTGTTGCCCTTTGAAAGGGCCGTGAGACGACGTAAAGAACGTGGCCCAAAAAAAGAAAGAATTGGAGCATCACCAAATGAAGGCATTAGGTTTGAAGAACGCTGGCAAGACCCTCCTCGCCTTGTCCCTGATGGGCGCAATGGCGGGCGCGGCCCAGGCAGACGATAAAGTGCTGCACGTCTACAACTGGTCCGACTACATTGCACCGGACACCATCGCCAACTTTGAAAAAGAGTCGGGCATCAAAGTGGTGTACGACGTGTTCGACAGCAACGAGACCCTGGAAGCCAAGTTGTTGGCAGGCAAGTCCGGTTACGACATTGTCGTGCCGTCGAACAACTTTCTCGCCAAGCAGATCAAGGCCGGTGTCTATCAGGAGCTGGACAGGTCCAAGCTGTCCAACTACGACAACCTGAACAAATCCCTGCTTAAAGCCGTGTCGGTCAGCGACCCGGACAACAAGCACGCCTTCCCGTACATGTGGGGCTCGATCGGCATCGGCTACAACCCGGAAAAGGTCAAGGCCGCGCTGGGCGTGGACAAGATCGACTCGTGGGACGTGCTGCTCAAGCCTGAGAACATTGCCAAGCTGAAAAGCTGTGGCGTGAGCTTCCTCGATTCGCCAACCGAAATGCTGCCCATCGCGCTGCACTACCTGGGCCTGCCGACGGACAGCCAGAAGAAAGAAGACCTCAAGCAAGCCGAGGCGCTGTTCCTCAAGATCCGTCCTTCGATTGGCTACTTCCACTCGTCCAAGTACATCTCCGACCTGGCCAACGGCAACATCTGCGTCGCCGTGGGTTACTCGGGTGACATCCAGCAGGCCAAGTCCCGCGCGGCTGAAGCCGGTGGCAAGGTCAAAGTGGCCTACGATATTCCGAAAGAAGGTGCTGGCAGCTTCTATGACATGGTCGCCATCCCTAAAGATGCCGAAAACGTCGAAGCCGCCTACAAGTTCATGAACTACCTGCTTGAGCCAAAAGTGATGGCCGCGATCACCGACAGCGTGCGTTTCCCGAACGGTAACGAGAAAGCCACTCCATTGGTCGACAAGGACATCACCAGCGACCCGGGCATTTACCCGCCAGCCGATGTGCAGGCCAAGCTCTACGCCATTGCTGACTTGCCGGCTGCGACCCAGCGTGAAATGACACGCAGCTGGACCAAAATCAAATCGGGCAAATAAGCCTTAAAACCTGTGTGAGGGGCAGTTTGACTGCCCCTCACACACAATAAATGACAGAAAGTTTTGCCGGATCGGTTTATCGAGGGTAAGTTGCGCGCCGGTTTTGTTGCCGGGAGACAACTTCGGGCCCAACTAGTTAAAAGGACCTCCACGTGCCAATTTCTTTTTTTCGCCAAGCCATGCTGGTGGGTGCAGGTGTCACGCTGGCTCTCAGCGTGCAGGCTGCACCGACGGTGCATATTTATAACTGGTCGGACTACATCGGCCCCGAGACGCTGGCCAACTTCGAAAAGGCCACGGGCATCAAGCCGGTCTATGACGTGTTTGATTCCAATGAAACCCTGGAAGGCAAGTTGCTCGCCGGGCGTACGGGTTACGACGTGGTCGTGCCGTCCAACCATTTCCTCGGCAAGCAGATCAAGGCCGGGGCGTTCCAGAAGCTCGACAAGTCGTTGCTGACGAACTATTCCAACCTCGACCCGGCGCTGCTCAAGCGTCTGGAGAAGAACGACCCGGGTAACCAATACTCCGTGCCGTACCTGTGGGGCACCAACGGCATTGGTTACAACGTCGACAAAGTCAAAGAAGTGCTGGGCATCGACCATATCGATTCCTGGGCGGTGCTGTTCGAACCGGAAAACATGAAGAAGCTCGCCACGTGCGGCGTGTCGTTCATGGACTCGGCGGATGAAATGCTGCCGGCGGTGCTCAACTACATGGGTCTGAACCCCAACAGCACCAACCCGGACGACTACAAAAAGGCTGAAGAAAAACTGCTGAAAGTGCGGCCTTACGTGACCTACTTCCATTCCTCCAAATACATCTCAGACCTGGCCAACGGCAACATTTGCGTGGCGGCCGGTTTCTCCGGAGATGTGTTCCAGGCCAAGGCCCGTGCGGCTGAGGCGGGTAAAGGCGTGAATATCGCCTATGCGATTCCCAAAGAAGGCGGCAACCTGTGGTTTGACGTGCTGGCGATCCCGGCGGACGCCACCAACGTCAAAGAGGCCCACGCCTACATCAACTATCTACTGCAGCCTGAGGTGATCGCTCAGGTCAGTGATTACGTCGGTTACGCCAACCCCAACCCAGGGGCGGACAAACTGATGGAGCAATCGATACGCACTAACGCAGCGGTTTACCCACCGCAGGCGGTTCTCGACCGTACATTCGTCAACTTCGAGTTACCCCCGAAAGTGCAACGCTTGATGACCCGTAGCTGGACCAAGGTCAAGACGGGCATGTAAGGCTTAAAGCTCAAATTATCCAGGGTTTGCCCGTTTTGGGCGGGCTGCACTCTTTGTTTTTGGGAGTTTCGTAAATGGCAGTTGCCTCCGGCGCCTATAAGAAAGCCCTCGAGGGCGACCAGACACCGAAAAAGGTGCTGGTCAAAATCGACCGGGTCACGAAGAAATTCGACGAGACGATTGCCGTGGACGATGTGTCCCTGGAAATCAAGAAAGGCGAAATTTTCGCCTTGCTCGGCGGTTCGGGTTCGGGCAAATCCACCCTGCTGCGCATGCTCGCAGGCTTCGAGCGCCCAACGGAAGGTCGCATTTACCTCGACGGTGTGGACATCACCGACATGCCGCCATACGAGCGGCCGATCAACATGATGTTCCAGTCCTACGCCTTGTTCCCGCACATGACCGTGGCGCAGAACATCGCCTTCGGCCTGCAACAGGACAAGATTCCCAAGGCCGAGGTCGAGGCCCGCGTGGCCGAGATGCTCAAGCTGGTACGCATGAGCGAGTACGCCAGGCGCAAGCCGCACCAACTCTCCGGCGGGCAACGCCAGCGCGTGGCGTTGGCGCGTTCCCTGGCCAAACGCCCGAAACTGCTGCTGCTCGATGAGCCGATGGGCGCCCTCGACAAAAAACTGCGTTCGCAGATGCAGCTTGAACTGGTCGAAATCATCGAGCGCGTCGGCGTGACCTGCGTGATGGTGACCCATGACCAGGAAGAGGCCATGACCATGGCCGAGCGTATTGCGATCATGCACCTGGGCTGGATCGCCCAGATCGGCAGCCCGATCGATATCTACGAAACGCCTACCAGCCGCCTGGTGTGCGAGTTCATCGGCAACGTCAACATCTTCGATACCCAGGTAGTCGACGACGCCGAAGGCCACGCGGTGCTCCAGTGCCCGGACCTCGACCGCAACATCTACGTGGGTTACGGCATCGCCACCTCGGTGGAAGACAAGTCGGTGACCTACGCCATCCGCCCTGAAAAGCTGCTGGTCACCACCGAAATGCCGACCTGCGAACACAACTGGTCCACGGGCAAGGTGCACGACATCGCCTACCTGGGCGGCCACTCGGTGTTTTACGTCGAACTGCCGAGCGGCAAGCTGGTGCAGTCCTTCGTCGCCAACGCCGAGCGCCGTGGCCAGCGGCCGACCTGGGGCGACCAGGTTTATGTATGGTGGGAAGACGACAGCGGCGTGGTACTTCGCTCATGAACATGAAGAAGTTCAAGCGGCGCATGCACCGGCTCGTCCCGAGCGGCAAGCAGGTTGTTATAGGGATTCCATTCATTTGGCTGTTTCTGTTCTTCGCGCTGCCGTTTTTCATCGTTCTGAAAATCAGCTTTGCCGAAGCCGACGTAGCGATCCCGCCGTACACCGAGATCTACACCTACGTTGAGCAGAAACTGCAGTTGGTGCTGAACCTGGCCAACTACGGGCTGCTGGCCGGCGACGAGTTGTACATCGCTGCGTATTTGGGCTCGCTGAAAATGGCGTTTTTCAGCACGCTGCTGTGCCTGCTGATCGGCTATCCGATGGCCTATGCCATTGCGACCGCGCGCAAAGAGATGCAGACCGTGCTGGTGCTGCTGATCATGATGCCGACCTGGACCGCGATCCTGATTCGCGTGTATGCGTGGATGGGCATCCTCAGCAACAACGGGTTGCTCAATGGCTTCCTGATGTCGATGGGGCTGATCAACGAACCGCTGCAGATCCTCAACACCAACATTGCGGTGTACATCGGTGTGGTCTATTCGTACCTGCCGTTCATGATCCTGCCGCTGTACGCCAATCTGGTGAAGCACGACCAGAGCCTGCTGGAAGCCGCATCGGACCTGGGTTCGAGCACCTTCAACAGCTTCTGGAAAATCACTGTGCCGCTGTCCAAGAACGGCATCATCGCCGGCTGCATGCTGGTGTTTATCCCGGTGGTGGGCGAGTTCGTGATCCCGGAACTGCTCGGCGGTCCGGAAACCCTGATGATCGGTAAAGTGTTGTGGCAAGAATTCTTCAACAACCGTGACTGGCCGGTGGCGTCTGCCCTGGCCGTGGTGATGCTGGCGATCCTGATCGTGCCGATCATCCTGTTCAACCGCAGCCAGGCCAAAGAGCTGGAGGGCAAGATATGAAGCGCTTTCGTTTCTCCAGCTTCATGCTGGTCGCAGGATTGCTGTTCATCTACCTGCCGATGTTGATCCTGGTGATCTATTCGTTCAACGAATCCAAACTGGTGACGGTGTGGGGCGGTTGGTCGATCAAGTGGTACGTGGGCTTGCTGGACAACACTCAGTTGATGGGCTCGGTGGCGCGCTCGCTGGAAATTGCCTGCTACACCGCCGTTGCGGCGGTGGCGCTGGGTACCCTGGCCGCCTTCGTGCTGACGCGCATCAGCCACTTCAAGGGCCGCACGCTGTTTGGCGGCCTTGTGACGGCGCCGTTGGTGATGCCTGAAGTGATCACCGGTCTGTCGTTATTGCTGCTGTTCGTGGCCATGGCGCAGATGATCGGCTGGCCGCAAGAGCGTGGCATTGTCACCATCTGGATCGCCCACACCACCTTCTGTGCGGCGTATGTGGCAGTGGTGGTGTCGGCGCGCTTGCGTGAGCTGGACCTGTCGATTGAAGAAGCAGCGATGGACCTGGGCGCGCGGCCGTGGAAGGTGTTCTTCCTGATCACCATCCCGATGATCGCGCCGTCACTGGCGGCGGGCGGCATGATGTCGTTCGCGCTGTCGCTGGATGACCTGGTTCTGGCCAGCTTCGTGTCGGGCCCAGGCTCGACCACCTTGCCGATGGAAGTGTTCTCGGCCGTGCGTCTTGGGGTCAAACCCGAGATCAACGCCGTGGCCAGTTTGATTCTGTTGGCGGTGTCGCTGGTGACCTTCCTGGTGTGGTTCTTCAGCCGCCGTGCCGAAGAAATGCGCAAGAAAGCCATCCAGCAAGCCATCGAAGAAGCGGCAGCGGATGGCTGGCAACAGCCCGACAAGCGCCGCGCGCCTGCACTGGTCTAATCAGGGCTACCTGAAGAAACCGGATCAAAATGTGGGAGCGGGCTTGCTCGCGAATGCGGTATGTCAGCCAATATCTTTGGCGACTGATACACCGCATTCGCGAGCAAGCCCGCTCCCACAGTTGATTGCATTTCAGGCTGATTAAGCAGCCCACGGCGATTTGCGGATGACTTCAACAAAGTTCATCGGCTTGAACCCCGGCTCCTGATCTACCAGCACATCCGTCTTCACGTTGCCAAACGTGGTCTGCGGACGATGGCGCAAGCCGTCGGCAAACGCGCAGATGATGCACTCCTTGAACCCTTCACCGCGTGGGTGCGCATGCACCACGGCTTCGCGCTGCACGGTGGAAAACGCAGCGTAGTCCATCCCCAGCACGTCCATTTCAACGCCGGCGGTCACCAGCGCCACGGTCGGGCGCAAGTGCTGCGGCACGCCCGGCGTGGTGTGCAGGGCAATCGACAGCCACACTTGCTCGATATCGTCATCGCTCAGTCCGTATTGCTTGAGAAAGGCTGCTGCCGCGTTGGCGCCGTCGACCTCAAAACGCTCGTTGTCACTGCGATGGCCTTCCACCAGGCCCAGGTCATGGAACATCGCGCCGACGTAAAGCAGGTCCGGGTTGTAGGCGAGCTGCTTGCGCTCACCGCTCAACGCGCCGAACAAAAACACCCGGCGGGAGTGGTGGTAGAGCAGGTCGGATTCGACGTCGCGGATGTATTCGGTGGTGGCCTTGGCCAGGGCGCTGTCCGGAATCTGGATGCCGGCGATGGTGGTGCTCATGGTCGTGCTCCTCAACAAAGCGCCGGGGGTGGCGCCGATGAGTCCAGTCTGGTCGCGCACCTGCGAAGCGGCTATCGCGGCGAGGGTGCGATGTCGGCCAATGTGCCTTCACATCGCGCCAAGTGAATGAGTCTCTTGAAGCCTGAGCAGATCAAATGTGGGAGCGGGCTTGCTCGCGAAAGCGGTATGTCAGTTAATACAGGAGTCGACTGAACAACCGCATTCGCGAGCAAGCCCGCTCCCACAGGGGATTTGTGTTCACACCGTTAATCAAGGCTTATCACCCATGGGCAAAACCGTCGCCATCTTGATCTTCCCCGGCGTCCAGTCGCTGGACGTGACCGGCCCCATGGATGTGTTCTGCGAGGCCAACCGTTTTTTGCCGCCGCAGGATCACTACACACTGCACGTCATCGGCTTGGGCCACGGCAGCATGGCGGCCTCCAATGGTCTGTCGCTCCAGGCCCACCGTCATTACAGCGAAGCCCTGCAAGCCTACGACCTGCTGCTGGTCGCCGGCGGCCCGCAATTGCCCTTCGAAAATTTCGGCGCCGTGTTCGATGACTGGCTACGCGGCGCAACCGCCCGGGCGCAACGCTTCGGTTCAATCTGCAACGGCGCCTTCATGCTGGCGCGTGCCGGGCTGCTCGATGGAAAAACCGTCACCACCCACTGGAACGACGCCGCCGCCCTGGCGCGTGTATGCCCCACGGCGCAGGTCGAAGCTGATCGTCTTTACGTGCAGGATGGCAACCTCTACACGTCGGCCGGGGTCACGGCGGGCATCGATTTGTCGCTGTATTTGCTGGCCCAGGACCACGGCCCGGAAGTCGCGCTAAGCGTGGCCAAGCGCCTGGTGGTGTTCACCCAGCGTTCGGGCGGGCAGTCGCAGTTCAGCCCGTTTCTCACACCCCACGCCGAAACCACCTCGGCGGTAGCGCTGGTGCAGTTGTACGTGCTGGCGAACTTGACCGGGGATTTGACCATCGCCGACCTGGCCAGGGCGGCCAATATGAGCGCACGCAATTTCTCCCGGGTGTTTGCCCGAGAGGCGCGGGTTACGCCAGCGGAGTTTGTCGAGCGAGCGCGGTTGGACGCGGCGCGGGTGATGCTCGAAAGCAGCCCCGCGCCACTCAAGACCGTGGCCTATCAATGCGGCTTTCGTGACGCCCAGCATATGCGCAGTGTGTTCAACCGCCGGCTGGGCGTGACGCCGCAACAATTCCGGCTTAATTTTGCGGCGCCGGGTTGAGCGTGTCGTAGGCTTCCAGCGCGCGCAGCGAGTAGATATACGCCGCGCCGGCATTCAGCGAGATGGCGGTGGCGGCGTGGGTGTTGCTGACGCAGTTTCGCATGGAGTTGGGTCGCGGTTGTGGGCGCGGTAGCTAGCTTGTAGACCGCGTACATATCCGTTGTTGGGGTAACGGCTGCTTATGGTTCCGCCCTTACGGCGGGTCACTTTTGGAAGGACCGGAAGCCGGCCCAGCCAAAAGTAACCAAAAGGTCCTCGCCCCACCACTCGGCACCTCGCTTAGGCTCGGTGTGCCCTCACTCCGGCTTTGGAGCGTGGGCCGCCGCGATGGGCCATCCTTGGCCCAGCGCGGCTAACCCGGCGTCCTGCCGGGTTACTCACGCTCCAAAGCCTGCGTTCGGCCATCGTGGTTAACGGGGCGCCTTAGATCAAAAACAAAAGCAGATCAAAAGCACGGCGGCCTGAAAGCCGACCTGAGTGGTGTGGATCAACAGCGCGGTTCAGTGTGGAAGCCAGCTCCCACAGAAGAGCAGACTTGTGCAGCTATTGAAGTTGTACTCGGTCAAAACTGTGGGAGCGGGCTTGC
>NZ_JAUTYR010000102.1:0-743 GCF_041946035.1 Pseudomonas sp. AMR01 | reverse complement strand
CTTTTTGGAGGACGACATCCGTTATGTGGTAGTGGAGTAACGTCGATGATCTCGGTTACTTCAATACCGGCATTGTGAAGGGAACGAATCGCAGATTCTCTACCGTTTCCTGGTCCTTTCACATATACTTTCACTTTACGAAGACCAGCTTCGTGAGCTACTTTGGATGCGTCTTCTGCAGCCAACTGTGCTGCATAAGGAGTGTTTTTCTTAGATCCTCTAAAGCCCATTTTACCGGCAGAAGACCAGGAAATTACATCCCCTTTTTTATTGGTCAACGAAATGATAATGTTGTTGAAAGAAGCAGTAACATGCGCTTCTCCAATAGACTCAACATTTACCTTACGCTTCTTTTGAGTTGCTTTTGCTTTTGCCATCCTACTTATTATTTAGTTGCTTTCTTCTTGTTTGCAACTGTTTTTCTTCTTCCTTTTCTGGTTCTGGAGTTGTTCTTGGTTCTTTGTCCTCTTAACGGTAATCCCGCTCTGTGACGAATCCCTCTGTAACTTCCAATATCCATTAAGCGCTTAATGCTCAATTGAATTTCTGAACGTAATTCTCCTTCAATCTTAAAAGCTCCAACTGCTTCACGGATACTTCCGATCTCGTCGTCGTTCCAATCTGAAACTTTCTTGCTCTCATCTACGTTGGCCTCTTTAAGAATTTCCTGAGCTCTGCTCTTTCCAATTCCGAAGATATAGGTCAATGCTATAACGCCTCGCTTTTGTTTTGGTATATCAACA